>JAUICS010000276.1 GCA_030427765.1 Alphaproteobacteria bacterium | reverse complement strand
CAAAGAAATGAAGCAGGGCGGGGCGGCGTCAAATGACGCGCACTTACTTGTTTTAACAAGTCTTGTTCTGGCCGATCAGATTGCGGAGCAGCAAGATGCTATGAATAATACGGCGAATACAAACGAGCCGCCAAAGACATCGGGCTCACAGGCACCTAAGCAAACGCCGCCACAAGTTGTAAACGGTCTATCCGAAAAGGATCAGGAAAAAGTGGTTCAGTCACTAAAAGATTTGTCCAAGCGAATCGATACTATTGCAGCGGGTATTCAAAAAGTTTAAAATAGAAGTTTAAAGAAGGGTTGCTGCGGAGTTTGTGTAAACGCCCTAATCCCGGAGGCCGATACATTTTCGCAAGGGAGCTGTCCCTGGTCAGATTTTGGTTTGATTATCACGGCGCCCACCTGGTCTTTTCGGGCCACTCGCGGATTTGCACGCGTTCACGGCTACTGTGGCCCCTTCATCCTTCTTTTTGCCTTCATTCTTTTTACCGATATGTCCAACAAACAATCATTACGCCAAACGGCATTGCAGCACCGTAAAACTATCGATGCCTCAACAGAGCCTTGTGAAAATATTGTGTCTGCATTTTTTGATACGGTTAAGCCTGATACTTCACACATAGTGTCATTATATTGGCCGGTAAATAATGAATTTGATGTTAGGCCGCTTATAATGGAATTACTGACCCGTGGACATGACATCGCTTTGCCGGTTATGGTGGACGGACGAAGGGACCTTGAATTTCGTCAATGGAATGATGGTGATCCACTCAATGACACTAAATTCGGTATCCGTGAACCCTTTCCAAGCGCAAGCACCGTTATTCCGGACATTCTGATTGTCCCATTATTGTCTTTTGACAGGCGTGGTTATCGCCTTGGATATGGCGGGGGATATTATGATGCAACGATTGCAAAACTCCGCACAAAAAAACATATACTGACCGTCGGTATGGCGTATGAGCAACAATTATGTCTTTTTCCGCTTCCGATTGAAGAACATGACGAAAAATTGGACTTTATTATCACACCGGGTAAAGTGTACGTGTTTAAATAAAACCTACATGGATATTACATGCATATATTGTTTATTGGCGACATCATGGGGCGCAGTGGCCGTGATGCACTAGCAGAACACCTTCCAAACTTAAAAGAAGAATTTAAACCGGATATCACTATTGTGAATGGTGAAAATTCTGCACACGGTGTAGGTATAACAGTGAAAATATGCGATGAGTTTTTTGATATTGGGGTAGATGTAATTACCACTGGAAACCATGTATGGGACCAACGTGAAATCATCCCCCATGTTGATAAGGAAAAACGTCTTCTTCGTCCAATAAATTTGCCTGATGGAACACCGGGAAACGGCATTTGCGAATTTACAATGCATAACGGTAAGAAGGCCGTGATTATAAATGCGATCGCGCGATTGTTTATGGATTTATACGATGACCCTTTTGCGGCCGTGGAGAAGGCAATTAAGCATTATACCCTCGGCAGGACTGCCGATATTATATTTATTGATTTTCATGGTGAGGCAACAAGTGAGAAAATGTCCTTTGCCCACCATTTTGATGGACGCGTTACGGGTGTTATTGGAACACATACACATATTCCGACTGCGGATTACCATGTTATGGCGGGTGGAACGGCTTACCAAACAGATGCCGGCATGACGGGTGATTTTGATAGTGTTATTGGGGTTAAGAAAGAAATTGGTGTTAAGAAGTTCTTGAAAAAAGTTCCCGGTGAACGAATGAGCCCTGCCGATGGGGAGGCGACACTTTGCGGTGCCATTATTGAAACGGATGATTCAACTGGTCTTGCAAGATCCATTAAACCGATTAGACGCGGCGGTATACTTGCATCAGCGTAAAGGTTAATACGATAACACCTTGTTAACCTTATGGTAACTTAATATTAAAGATCATAACGTACATTTTTCTTATGAAAATTATTTTCGTAAGGGTGTACATATGGAATTATTAGGGTGGCTTGCAAATGTATTTTTTTTCACAGGCGGTTTATGCAAGAACCCGCGTATGACAATGTGCAATTATATTGTTGCTGATATCCTATTTATAATTATGTATGTCAGCATGGAGCTTTATAGCGCTGCCATTTCAATGACAATTGTGACGCTCCGCTGCATTTTCGCTCTTTTTCTATCGCCAGAACATAATAAAATATCGGTAATACTTTTAACAACTTTGGCATGTGTGATTATCACTTTAAAAATGCAAAGCTTTGCAGATATATATGTTATATTTGCAGGTGTATTTATAGCCATTTCCCAGCTTAACCGTGATAACTTTAATGTATTCAGATTCTCGAACACAATGTCACAGATACTCTGGATTGCGCATTCTTTAACGTTCGGTGTGTATCCTATGATAGCCAGTTGTATGCTTATACTGGCTACCGATTTTTATGCAGTTTGGAGATATAGTTCGTTTCGTTCTATGCTGACCGATTTAACAACTTACTTTGCATTTCCTATACTTCGCCCAGCTAAAGTACAAATCCGAGAGTAAGCTTTGCGTAAGTTACCTCTTTTTGTACTTTGTAAAATAACGCTGGCATAGATTATCGAGCTCCAGGAATAGCGCCTGACCTTCCTTTCCGCCCATGCCCTTCATTTTACGTTTCAGGATAAGGGTCATGGATGAATGGAAAACCAATATAATATTAAGAACTTCATCATCCGGATAATCGATAACTTCAAGAAAATGGATAAGCTTATTCGATATTTGTGTGACAAGGCTGTGCCCGAACATCTTACCATTCGCACGTAGCTGTAGGGTAGGGTATATCAATCCGGCGATAAGGGTTTCTTTATCAAGATCAAGTTTGTTCTGTTTGATAAGTTTTATACCGCCCAAAAGTTCATGTAGATACTCTTTGGCCATGGGTTCGAACGATAACTCACCTTCCAAATCAATAACACGCTGCGCCTCATCAATACGTGATTGGGGAAGACCGCCGGAACCAACTTTCTTTTTTAGAATGTTTGGCGGCTTGATAAATTCTGCCTTGCGTTTGCGTGGTTTATTAAATTCGTTAGATTCCATGGAGCCCTATGT
>JAUICS010000275.1 GCA_030427765.1 Alphaproteobacteria bacterium | reverse complement strand
GTAGGCGACAATTCCGATGATCCACCCTTCCGCCATGAAATCCGGAATGTGAAGCAAGCCAACGCGGACAAGCTCCTTATCCACCTGCAATGTATGAACGATTACCAGACACACGAATTTCACGAAGATAGGAATCAGGGCAAGGCGCAGCAAAAACTGCTTGTTATCCCACAAAAAGCGGTAGCCCTTGCCGACCGGATCGAATAAATCAACGTTCATAATTACAAATGTTATGCATATAGTTTAAGTGTGGGCACAACACTACAAAAAAAATGGCCCGAATGCCCACAAAAAATTTAAATTGCCAGACATTAGTGATATAATTTTATTAGTGTGAAAGTAAGCATAGTTTACGCAAATTTAATACAATTACGTTATTTTTGTAGTGATAATGCGGTAATTTTAACGAACACATGCAATCTGTAGATACCAAAATGACATTCGAAAACACCCGTGACGTAAAACCCGATTCCGGTTTTACCTTGATCGAACTCGCGGTCATTATGATCATTCTTGGAATTTTTATGTATACTATGGCGCATTTGTTCAAGGTCGAAACATTGGTATCCGGTTACCGGATGAACCAGATTGTTGACCGTATTCAATATGGGATTGCCGAATATGTTCGCGTGCGCGGCGTATACCCTTGTCCGGCCGATCCGTCAATTCAGATGGGTGATCCGGACTATGGGATTTCGGATTGTACTCTTACCGCCATAGGTGGGCCGGATGGAGATATTATGATCGGGGCCGTTCCTTTTGAGCATTTGAATGAGGCCATGGGATGCGCGCCAATCGATGATGATGGTGATGGGATTTATTACGAAGGCTGGGCCGAAAACACGGTAAATGCGATACAGTATAACTTAAACAGTGCCACGCAAATTGTAACAGACCACTTTGTAACAGGTGGGGTTACAACCGACGATACAAATATTTTACGCTCACTTCCTGACCGTTCCAAATGCATCCCCGGGGAATACATTATGGATGTTCATGGTACAAAATTCACGTATGCCGTTAGTGTTGATTCAACAAACTTGGCTACGATGGTAAATAGCCCAGACGCAGGTGCGATATCGGTCATTGATGAAAACGGCTTTGATGCCAGTGCGGACCCTGTTCACTATGTTCTCGTAAGTCATGGGCGTGATGACAAAGGCGGATTCTCAAAATATGGTCAGGCCATTCCATGCGGCACCGGCGCATCATTCGATGATGAAAACTGTGATGGCGATACGACGTTTCGCACAATGCCGTACGCCGATATGAAATTTGCAACTGATGCCAACCATTTTGATGACCGCGTTGAGTTCTCTCTATATGGTTACATGCGTGAGGATACCGTGTGGCGGTATAGTCAACAAACGGCGTCAACAAATAACATATATTTCAGCGATAACTCAGCAGTGACTATTGGGGTGCGCGGAAGTGGTGTTGAGCCGAATGATAGAGTCCGCGTTGGTGGAAATATTCTTGGAGATGAAAATGTTAATGCCACGCAGGATGTGCAAGCGATTAATAATGTTCAGGCCTTAAGCACAGGACCGGGCGTTGGAAATGTGGATGCCGGTGTTGCTGTCGTATCACCAAAGTTTTGTTATGATCCACCCGTAACTGCGGCGTGTCAGTAGGAGAATAAAATGCTAAACTTATTATCGCGGATGAATAACAGGATATGTGAGATGCCTAAGTCGAGGAAGCAACAAGATGGCGGTTTTACACTTATCGAACTTGCTATTGTGATGACAATCATCGGGCTTATTCTGGCCGGATTTATCAAGGCGTACAACCTGTATAAAAAGAATCAAATCCGTATCGAGCAAGATAAGGTAATGGAAAAAGTGCACTCCGCGCTGGCCGACTATATCCGTCGTAACGGTGAATACCCATGTCCGGCTGACCCGGCACGACGCCCGGGTGAACAGGAATATGGTTTAGAATCGAAAGGTGGCGGGGCCTGCACGATTACAGGGAGCATAAGACAATTTAACGGGTGGAATGGGGGCACGGTTGCGATTGGTTCGTTGCCTGTAAGTTCTTTGAAATTACCTTACTACTTGATTGCAGATGCGTATGGCAACAAATTTACTTATGCAATTTCGGAAACGGTTGTGAATGATGCAACATTCGATGCCAATGGCGGACAAATTCGCATTTTTGATAGTAGTACATCCGGTGTGCCCATCGATGATGATTTTCATTTCGTGATTGTCAGTCATGGTCCGGATGGTAAGGGCGCAACCACACGGTATGGTTCTGAGAATGCATTTACCTGTTCGGGTGCGGCCATTGATGTTGAAAACTGTGATTATAAACTTGCCGGTGTAACACCAACCGATGCAACAACATTTATAGATGTTCAATATGCCGAATTTAATCAGGGAACGGAGGCAAACCATTTTGATGATATGTTGTCATATTCTTTGGCGCGAAAGGAAAGCACGTTATGGTTCATGACGACGGGTGGTAACGGTGAATTAAATATTTCGAACCGCAATCTTGATCAAAATGTCGGTATTGGTACGCCTAATCCTACTGAAAAACTTCATGTTACGGATGGCGATATCCGGTCAGAACAAAATGTTATCGCCAACCAGAACGTTCAAGCGAATCAGAATGTGATTGCCGATCAGGAAGTTGAGGCAGGGACGGCTGTTCGCTCGCCAGTTTACTTTTACAAATAATAAATGTTGTCTAACCATCAATTAAATTGGCGATAAAATTGGCAACCTCATCATACGCTTGGTATAATTGTTAATGAGAGTAAGGGAATAGGTTAACAAATTGACGTGTTTTTACCGGTTTTCATTGATTTTTAAATTTTTTAGAAAATGAAATGTGTTGTAAATCATTGTTATTGTTAATAAATATGGAAATAATAAAATGTTAACGAATTCATTTTACAATAGGTAGTAGGTAAAATTTTATATAAATTTTGTTTGAATTTACATATTTGTATCGCCAAAAGGAGGGCAGACACATGAATAGGGCAAGAAGAGATAGATTAATGTACAGTGGACTGGCGTTAGGCCTGATGACAGGTTTGATAGTCGGTGCATATTCCGTTGAGAAAGCTCACGCGGATACAATCA
>JAUICS010000274.1 GCA_030427765.1 Alphaproteobacteria bacterium | reverse complement strand
TGACCGCTCACCAAAAGTAATTCCGACGCGGTCTTCGATCACATTTGCGATCGAGTCTGTGCCGCCACCGCGAGAGTGCAGCAGGATCGGCTCACCGTCCATGTCTTCCAGAGAGCTGTACTTTGTCGTTGTCACCGGAAAAAACTTGAGCTTGGACAGCTGGAAAATAATCCGAAGTGGCGCCTTGGAACGTTGCATGGCCGCGTAGGGCGTTCCGAAACCGATGTCCATCTGACCGCTCAGAACGGATTGAATTGCCAGTTCTTCATCCGAGAACGCAGTCCATTCGTAGTCAAGACCGTTTGCCTTGGCCCGATCCAGCGCCACGAAGAATGCGGCAAGTTCATCGGATGGTGTTTCCGCAAGCGCGATGCGAATCTTTTCTGCCTGTGCCGGTCCGGCAAATAGACTTACAATAAAAACAATGGAAAGTGCGAATAATCCGACTTTTGGAAACATTGCTGGCACATTCACATAAATATATCTGCGTGTGTTATCTGTCATATTACTTATAAAAATTGGTACTACTACTATGTTAGTATATATATTCTTAATTATTTCTAAGAATTCGATAAAGTTTTAATTAATTTTTATCAGCAATTAAGTTGTGGAAGGCCGTGTGCATCGGTGATGGGAATTGCAGAGTCATCTCCGGATGGAAGGTTGTTGCCATGTAATGATCGTATTCAATCCAGACAGGATCATCGTCGCGGCGGGCATGCACGTGTATGTCTGGTGTGTTGCACGATATGCGCGGGGCGCGGATAAAGGATACTGGATATCCTTCAATTTTATAATGGGTGCTTTCCAGTTGGCGTCCGTAGGAATTGCGCTCCACATCCATATTTATTAATCCGAATGAATCTTGTTCCGGATTGGTGACTGTTTTTGCCATCAGGATGGTACCTGCACAAATGCCCCAGACAGGATGGTCTTTGAAATATTCAACTAGGACGTCCTTAAGTTTGAATGCATTGATTAATTTCAGCATCGTCGTGCTTTCGCCGCCGGGCAGGATCAATCCGTCAACCTGTTTGAGGTCTTGTTCGGTCTTAACGGCCTTGAATGCATCGCCCATGGCCTCGATATGTGGACGATGTGGATATACGCAGCCCTGTAGGGCAAGAACGCCTATAGTAAAATTGTTATTCGGAGTCATGTGTTTTCTTACAAAAAACTGATTGCAAAAACAAGAGAGAAAGTGTATTTTTATGGAAAATTAAGGGGTGTAAGATGGGCTTTGTTCATATTGTCATGGATGTTGACGGTGCACATTTTCGTCAACGCGATGTACACATACGGGAATGTTTTCAGGATATAATACGTTCAGAAAATGATCTCTCAGAAAGATGGTCCAAAATTCTGGAAGAATCGGCACGTTTCGCACACACACGCCGTGTGGTAAGGCGCATAGACGATTTAATCAATAGATGCGATGATGCAGGAATTCCGACAATTATTGTTCAATTTCGACATTTTGAAACAATTCTGCAAAATGCGGAAGGTAAAACAGTGGTTGTAAAAAAAGAATGGGATGCGTTTGACGGTACCGATTTGGCAGATGTTCTTGAACAGTATGATTGTCGTGATGGAATCATCATGACTGGCGGGTACTTGGGGTGTTGCATCAGCGATACAATACGGTCGCGTTTTGCACCAAAAGGATTACGTTATGTAGTCCCGTATGAATATGCGTTTGATGGGCATAATCACGATTTCCATGAGTCACATCCGAACGTGTTAAAAGGCATGAGGGCAGCGGGTTGCAAATTTGTTGATCGCAAAATTCTAGGTCTAATGACAGGTGTTCAGGCAATAGACAGTAACTTATTTCCACGTCGATCTGCGTTTGAAGACGGTATCTTGAACTGGCTAGATCAGATGGATCTAACCATTTATCCGGAGGAGCTTCGCGCGGCGTAGTTACCAGCCGCGGTTCGCCATTTTCATTGGCTCTTCCAGCTCGGAAATTTCCGTTCCGCGCATGGCAACGCCTTCAAGCTCTTTGCTGGCTTCCAGAACAATCGCCGGATCATTGTAATGTGCCGTGGCTTTTACAATGGCTTTCGCAAATTTTTCCGGATTGTCGGATTTGAAAATGCCTGAGCCCACAAATACCGTTTCTGCGCCCAGTTGCATGCATAGTGCCGCATCGGCCGGTGTCGCAATTCCACCCGCGGCGAAGTTAGGAACAGGAAGCTTTCCTTCCGCGCGCACGATTTTCAGAAGCTCATAAGGGGCGCCTAGTTCTTTGGCCTCTGTCATCAATTCGGCCTCATCCATGTTCACAACCTTGCGGATTTCTGCATTGATTTTACGCATGTGGCGTACTGCCTCAACAATATTACCTGTTCCGGGCTCACCTTTTGTACGCATTAGTGCTGCACCTTCACCAATACGGCGTAGTGCCTCACCAAGGTTTTTGGCGCCGCATACGAACGGTACTTTAAAGTCATGTTTGTTAATGTGGAACTCCTCATCGGCGGGTGTCAGAACCTCTGACTCATCAATGTAATCTACACCGATTGATTCCAGAATTTGCGCCTCGGCAAAGTGACCGATACGGCATTTCGCCATAACGGGAATGGAGACGGCTTTCATTATTTCTTCAATCAATTCGGGTGGGCTCATCCGGGCAACGCCGCCGGCCTTACGAATGTCGGATGGAACGCGTTCCAATGCCATAACAGAAACGGCACCAGCATCTTCGGCTACTTTTGCTTGCTCCGCAGTTACGACGTCCATAATAACGCCGCCTTTTAGCATTTCGGCAAGGCCGGTTTTGATATTGATGATGTTTCCGTTTGAATCTGTCTTCGCCATTTTTTTACCTTTTACTCAAATTGGTTATGCATATGTAACCCATATTTCATGCGCTTTATAAACCACATAACTAGGGCATCTTCAATAAAAATCAATCCTGCAGTGCGTAATAGGTAAATTTATTTGACATAACTTTAAGTGCTGTAGATTGTCATGAATTTGGTGATCGTTATGACATTGACGCAACAAGACATACTAAGTGCAATTCCTCTTTTCGGTTATCACAGCGCCGATTACGGTAGACGTGTTTGCAAACAATTCGATGATGCATCT
>JAUICS010000273.1 GCA_030427765.1 Alphaproteobacteria bacterium | reverse complement strand
GAGTAAAAATAACAAGATAGGCGTTCTCAGATGTTCGACCCGTACCTTATTGTCTTTATTCTCTCTATCGGTGTTGTCGCGGGTTTCCTTGCCGGTTTGCTTGGCATTGGCGGCGGAATTGTCTTGGTCCCCGGTCTTTATTACCTGTTTTTATGGTCCGGTTACGACCCGCAATATCTGATGCATCTGGCGGTGGGAACATCGCTTGCCGTTATTATCCCGACGGGGCTTAGCTCCATTCGCGCCCACTGGACACGCGGGGCGGTAAGGCTGGATATCATGTCGAAAATCGGGCCGGGTATTTTGGTCGGAACGGCCTTAGGGACCATCATTGCTGGCTATTTAAGCGGTGAAGATATCAAGTTTGTTTTTGCCATCGCGATTGCCTGTCTGGCGACAATTATGATTATCGACCCTGCGCGGTTTAAGGTGTGGTCGGAAATGCCCCATATCGCAATCAGCAGCGGGGCCGGCACGGTCATCGGAACATTATCTGTGTTGATCGGTATTGGTGGTGCGACGCTGAGTGTACCGTTCATGCGTTTTAGTAATATTAAAATGACCGATGCGGTTGGTACGGCATCCGCGCTTGGCTTGCTTATCTCCGTTCCCGGTGCGGCAGGATTTATCATTCTGGGGTATTTGTCCTTGAACCCTGAGGTCGCGGCAACGTTGCCGCCATATTCATTGGGTTACGTTAGCGGTCTTGCATGGGTACTCATTGTTCCTACAACGATTTTAATGGCACCAATCGGTGCAAAGGTGGCGCATTCCGTATCCTTGAACATGCTTCGTTATATTTTTGCCACGTTTATGGTGATTGTATCGCTTAAAATGGCCATGGACGTTATCAGTTTTTCATGATGTTTGCTGCCAAGATCATGCGGGTAATACCGTATGTAAATCTGTCCATGATACTATTGATGCTGGCCTGTCTGGCATACGGTATTGGCGGTGCACCGACACCGTCCAGTGTGGGGCTTGCCGAAATGTTCATAGGTTTTGTGTTGGTGTTGCTCGTCCTCATGGCGGGCGGGCTTGGTATGTTCAAAATCGATGAAAACCGGCCGTTAACAATGTGGTCGGGTTTTTGTCTACTGCTCATTCTTTACGGTCTGACCGTACCGTTTGTACTGGCCAGCGTCTACGATAACGGCATGCGCGCCGTCTTGCGTGATTTAATCGGGTTTTGTTTCTTTCTGATACCGCTATTGATCGGTCCATATTTTGCCCGTCATAAATATGCGGAGCATATTGTGACAGGAATACTGGTCGTGACCGGTATGATGTTTGCCTGCCGTTTTATTTATTCAATTTATCAGGTAGATCCAACCTTGGTCTTCGCCAATACATTAGCCGGTCAAGGGCATGTCGATATCACAATCGCCAACGCGCCGACGGTTCTGTTTGCAGCGATATTTTTATCATGTGTCGCTTTGGAAACGTTGGGTAAGGGGTTGAAATCACAAATATTATCGGCCTGTCTTTTGGTGGTGGCACTTATCCCCGCCGTGTCGGCATTATTGGCGTTACAGCGTGCCAGCCTTGTCGGCGTGATGCTATCTCTGCTTTTTACGTTTGTGGTTATTGCAGGACGTCAGCCGCAGAAGGCGTTTTTTATTCTTCTGTGTGGTGCCATCATGGTTTTGTGTTTTCTTAATGAAATTTCGTTTGTTTTACAATCTATTATCGATAAAACCCGATTGGTTGGATTAAACAGCCGTTATGATGAATTGGTGGCCGTATCCAATAATTTGGGGGAGGTGCCATACGGGCACTACACTGGTCGCGGGTGGGGCGCATCGTTCCTGTCACCGGCGGCGGGATTTAAATATGTGACCTATACGCATAATTTTTTCAGCGGACTTTGGTTGAAATGCGGTGTGCCGGGCGTGATTTTGGGTGTCGGGTTTATCGCATATCTTGCGCGGTTTTTATTATCCTCACATTTAATTCGTAAGCGTCCTTCCATGTGGTGTGCCATGTTTTTCCCGCTTGTGATCAACTTGTTTTTCTATGCAAATCACAAATCTTTTGATTTTGGTTTAATCCTGTTATTGATCTCGATTTACAGTGCGCGTTATAGTGCATCCCAAGAATCAGAAAATGCGCAGTGATGGATAATAATCAATTAAGTGGTCCGGCAAAGCCGTCGATACTTTTCGTAAACCGTGTATTCCCACCGGATCATGGTGCCACCGGACGTTTGCTGTTTGATCTGTCGGATGCATTTACGCGCGAAGGATGGCATGTTACGGTTCTGACAACCGGCCCTGAATCGGATGACAAGACATTATCGAACGGTGTAAACCTTCATCAAATCAAAATTGGAAAGTCCAAGAATCCGAAACGCATCCTACGCTACATGTGGATATGGATTAAGCTTTTATTCGCCGGACTTGGACTGCCAAAACACGATGTTGTCGTTGGGATGAGTGACCCGCCCTTACTTGTTCTGGCCACAAAAATGATTGCCAAAAACAAAGGCAGTAAACACGTGCATTGGGTGCAGGATTTGTACCCCGATCTTCTTCCGGTACTGGGTGTGCATTTATCCAAACGTTTGCAAAATTTCCTAACGCGTCTGTCCCGTAAAACGATGAAGTCGTGTGATAAGGTTGTGGTTATCGGACGTTGTATGGCAAAGCATTTGATATATAGCGGCATGGATGCCCATAAAATCAGTGTAATTCCAAACTGGCCGGATCCTGAGCTGTATGAAAAAAGTGTGAAGACGGGTACGCAATCCGGTCCGGTGGCGACAAAAACGCTGGAGCCGGAAGCGGATAAATCATCATTGAAAATCGATGAATCGAAATTCCGTATTTTGTATGCCGGTAATCTCGGGATGGCGCATCCATACGAAACCATCCTGAAAACGGCCGAAATTCTGATGAACACCAACCCGGAAATCGAATTCATGTTCGTCGGGGATAGTGAACCGTTTGAGAAATTGGTCGAAGAACGTTCCAAACGGAACCTTGAAAACATACGTTTTCTTCCATACCAGCCGAAACATCTTCTAAAACCTCTGATGGAAAGTGGCGACATTCATTTGATCAGTATGAAGATGGAGGCATCGGGATTATTGGTGCCGTCAAAACTTTACCCT
>JAUICS010000272.1 GCA_030427765.1 Alphaproteobacteria bacterium | reverse complement strand
CAACAAGTCGTCTGTCATTTGATCCTGTGTTTGGTTGCATTGTGTTTTGTGTCCTTTCTTGTTGTCCGTTTTGTGCGTTTACGCCTAATCCATAGTTGCCGACACCATATCCGCCAACGCGTGCCGCCGGTGCGTTTGATGATGGTTCCGGTATATCTGTTGATTTGTCTTGTTCACTTCCGCCCTGTGTCTGACCGCCTTGCGCCTGAAATGAGTTTACATTTGCCGGTGCAGAATCTTTGCTTTCCTCACTGTTTTCTGAAGAATTTGCATTTGTCTGTTCTTCGTTTTCTTTAGTTGCATCAGCTTTTTGGCGGTGAAACATGGTGTATATCCTTCTTTTTCGTCGATGAAAATTAAATATAAAAATTGTGCCGGTTTCCGGTCAATTTTCCGGTTCTTTTTCAATAATTCATTATTGCCCTGAGTACCGCAAAAACTAACATGGGCACCGACCGAATCGCAAGCCCCCAAAGTTAAAAATTTACAAAATACATGTTAATTGTTCTTTGTATAACTTTGTTAAGTTATTCAAATACAACAAAAAAACAGGTTGGTGAAAACGGATTATTTTGCCGTTTTCTTTTCCTTTGCCGTTGCCGGTACATCATTGGCCGGATCGCGTTCGCTTGCGGCGTCATCACTGTTTTCACTGTCATTACCAACCAGCATAGTGTCGGCAACCAAGCCTGCATTCTTGCGGATTTCATTTTCCAGTTTGTTGGCAATGTCTTTATTCTCACGAAGGTATGTTTTGGAATTTTCACGGCCCTGACCAATGCGTTGGCCATCGTATGAGAACCATGCCCCTGCCTTCTCAACCAAGTTGGATTGAACGCCAAGGTCCAGAAGTTCACCAAGTTTGGAAACGCCTTCACCATACATTATGTCGAATTCCACCTGACGGAATGGAGGGGCCATTTTATTTTTCACCACTTTCACACGTGTCTGGTTACCAACAACCTCATCTTTATCTTTGATAGCGCCGATACGGCGGATATCGAGACGGATGGAAGAATAGAATTTCAGTGCGTTACCACCCGTTGTTGTTTCCGGTGAACCAAACATGACACCGATTTTGGAACGGATCTGGTTAATGAATACAACAACAGTACGTGATTTGGAGATGGAGCTTGTTAATTTACGAAGCGCCTGTGACATCAAACGGGCCTGAAGACCAACATGGGAGTCACCCATTTCCCCCTCAAGTTCGGCACGCGGCACAAGTGCGGCAACGGAGTCAACAACCAGAACATCAATTGCACTGGAACGGACAAGCGTATCGGCAATTTCCAGCGCCTGTTCACCTGCATCCGGCTGTGAAATCAGAAGTTCATCAACGTTACAGCCCAATTTTTTGGCGTATCCCGGGTCCAAGGCATGTTCTGCGTCAATAATTGCACATGAACCACCCATTTTTTGAGCTTCGGCCATAATATGCAGGGCCAATGTTGTTTTACCAGAGCTTTCCGGACCGTAAATTTCAACGATACGACCGCGCGGTACGCCGCCAATTCCAAGGGCAATGTCCAGACCGATTGATCCAGTTGAAATCGCTTCAATTTGAGCGTTTTCATTGTTCGATCCAAGTTTCATGATCGACCCTTTACCAAAGGCACGTTCGATTTGTGCCAGTGCTGAATCCAGTGCTTTTTGTTTTTCTGGAGATTGTTCCATAGTGCGTATCCCGTTGTTTATGTATTAGTGAACCTAAACTGGTTGTGGCATAGTTCATATGATCTTGCAATGATCAAATCCACATCATTAACAATAAATGTACACTATTTGTTCTTTTTCGCAATGGGGCCATCCGAATTATTTTCAAATAGTCCCAAGGAAAGATTATTGTCGGTGGCCTAAGCTACGTTTGGTGTTATATCAACGCTGGCGTATTGCGCGGCTGTTTCAGCAACAGGTTGAGCGGATCCTAATAAAATCAGGAGAAGGGGAGCCCATCCTTTAAGATAATCCAATGTTCCCAGCAGTTTTTGAAGATATGTCTGGTCACGACAAATTGTTTCAAAATCTTTCGTCAAAGATTGATAAGTTTCCGATGAAATATCCATGTTCCAATCGCTTGCCTGTATTCCAAGCTGACTAAGTTTATCAGCAGGAATGAGCTCCATCATGTGTCCTGGGATGCTCATAAACGCATTTGGTACATGTGTTGCTAAATTAAGAAGTTTATACTGAAAAAATCCGGATAATCCATTATTGCCAAGCGTATGATGTATTCTGCATGCCTCGTAATAACTTTCACTACCGAGTGATAAACTCCACGTAAGTGCGTCTGAATTACCAACAGCGGCGCGAACCAAATCACCTGTCATATCGTATTGAACATAAGCGGCAGCGCCTAAGGCTGCGGCTGCATAGAAAACATTCCTAAGGGTCAGTCGTTTCTTCAACCAGTCCATAATCCACTCCTACACATATTTTTATTATTGACGCTAACATACCATAAAAATCGGACTTTGTGTAGATAAATTCTACTCTAAGTATATATTTTGCGCTTTTGTGGGTTGTGTTTTTTGATTATGTTTTTATGTATCAAGTACATCTTTTACCGTTTCTGCCAGTTTTTGCAGGGTAAACGGTTTTGGCAAAAATGTGGCATAATCACCGATCTGATCTTTCAGTTTTTCTTCCGTGTAACCGGAAATAAATATAATTTTTAATTCTTTATTCTTTTGGCGAACACGCTGGGCGAGGGTAGGGCCATCCATATTCGGCATGATGACATCGGTGATAAGCAGGTCAATATGCTCCGTATCCTCATCATTAATGACATCAAGTGCCACTTCTCCGTTCTCGGCCGTTAGCACATTATATCCTTTATTGGTTAGTGCGCGGCTAGAGAATGTGCGGACGGCATCTTCATCCTCCACAAGCAAGATCGTCGCGGTGCCGGTAAGGTCACGTGGCTTATCCTGTTTCTGTTCACTGCCTTTGTTCTCGCTTTCGGCCTCTTTCTCACTAATCGCTGGAAGGTAGATGGTAAATGTTGTGCCCTTGCCGACCTTACTTTTTACATCCAGATAACCGCCCGTTTGCCGGATGATTCCGTGGACGGTCGCGAGGCCGAGGCCAGTTCCTTCACCAACCTCTTTCGTGG
>JAUICS010000271.1 GCA_030427765.1 Alphaproteobacteria bacterium | reverse complement strand
CCCAATCATCACCAAATATGGGCTTAAATGTTGGTTCAGTTTTCAAATTGAGATTGTCAATTTTGCCAACGCGCTTACGCCTGATCAGCCAGTTCCGTGTTCCGCGCATAGACGGGTATAATAACTTTGCTAGAAAATCAGACCAAAAAAAAGATATGATAAATGCATTAAAAACATTTTTCGCGGCACCATGCACAGCCATGAATTTAAGAGCGCTTTTGCCGTGATAAAACTTCTCATCGTGGTAAATGACCATTCCATCATCCAAATCATATCCTCGATCATTCACCATTTTAAATATTGCGTGGCCTACATCCTCCCTTGCATTTACAAGGGTCAAACCACCAAATTTTTGACGTATGCGTAGTGCATGCGCGGCATAATTGCATATTGGACAATCCCCATCGTATATGAAATATACTTCGTTATGGATTTGATTTTCTTTCTGCAAAATAGGTACTCAATTTTTGGTTTAGGCAAAGCAGTCCGTAATGAATACAGCCTGTAAAAAACCCTGTTACTGTAAATATACCAAGAAAAAGCCATTCTGCTCTATTTATAATAATCATTGTAAATACTACACCATTTACAATAGCCAAGGAGGTAGATAAAAAAGGCAGCACAGCAAAATGACTATTTTTATTCCACAGCATTAACGATATGGGAAAATACACTAACAATAGAAATGGAAATGAAAATACATGCCCTGTAACAACAAAACCCAACAATACTATGGAAATAGCGTATATACTTTCCAAAGTAAAATCAAAACGCTGAAAATCTATCATTGTAATACAACTTACACACACAGATATCGATGAAGACATTAACAAGATAAAAAGATGTTTGAAAAAAATTAAAATACAGCTCATACCGGCTTCACGACCATGAGATAGAAGACAAACACCAGACCCGCGAAGGCCGGCCATCCGAGGATGAACCATATTTTGAAGAGTTTGTGGTAATTTTCGGGAAGGGGCTCCCTACTCTCGACCGCCTTGGCCACAATATTCTTAAGCTGGATCTGTATCCACACAACAGGAAGCCAGCATAACCCTGCAAGAATATATATTCCGTATGTCATCATTAGCCACCAATCCGTCCAGTCGTATCCCCCCTCGATAATCAGCCATATTCCTGATAACGGCTGAATGATCACCGCAGGTGTCGTGAATAGATAATCCGCAAGCACTGTGTTACGGGCAGCATAGAATTTTTCCTGAATATTATCGGTAAACCATGATCGGAACATAAAGAACGCAATACCAATCCCTGTTCCAAAAAGGATTGTGGCACTGATAATATGAATGGTTTTTACGAAAAGATAGACATCCATAATGTCTAAAAGTGTATGCGGATAAACGGCGCATGCCTACACAATTTTTTTAGACACCACCAAGCAGTCTGTCGTGAAGCCAAATTAGTGACGGGTATGCCGCGAGCCATACCCAGAAGAATCGGTTTAGTCCGAACAGGCAAGCATTCGCAAGATGAAACGCGGCGGCAATCGCAAGGCCGATATAAAGTGTTACCGTCGTCAAAAACAGAAACGGAAACGCCAGTTCAAATATAATCACCGCCCATGACATAATCAGCATAACGCGCGGGCACTGTGACCATCCGCGCACAGCATCACTTACCGGATAAACGGAAAATGCAAATACGTCTTGCAGGGCCTGCCCGTTTCGCCATTCGGGATTTACCATCTTTACCCAGCCCGAAATAAAGTAAGACAAAATAAGCTGCATCGCCAAATACCCGAACGCCATATCCTGTAACCGTCCGGACGGCAGAAAATAAGTGAGCGTCAGGGCACATAAGACAAGAATCCCCATCCGGTCACTGCCGCCATTATACGGCCCCTGAAACCGGTGAAGTTGAACCAGAGTGATGATAACCAGCCCCGCGCAAACATACGGCGTATATAATCCGGCCAGAAGTAGGATGCTTAACCCCAGTCGTCCGGAAAATAAAATACGATCGTTTTTTGTGCCCACGTAAATATGTTCGATACTTTGCAGGATGAAGGCAAAACCCAGCATTATTTCCGTCATGCGTATGGCGAGATCGAGGCTCATGACTCCTCCCCGAACGGCTCAACATCCGATGTGTAGGCCAGATGCGGTTTTACCGCCCCCTCATCATCATGGCCATCATCGCGGCAGACGAACATCAATCGAAACTGGATATATTTTTCCTCCTGCCCCTTACTCAACCGCTCTTTTGCAGTCGCTTGTTTTACACGCGCCATAATTTCATCGCGGCTATGGTCAGTAGGGTTTTGAATGAAACGTTCGGCGCAGCTTGTGACAAATAAATATTCATTACGATGCGGATTCCAGACCATCCGCATCATCATTTGCAGGAACGATACGCGCACAGGGCATGGAGAAAATTCCCGCCAATCCGATGGTGTGTCATTCCGATTGTTCGGCCGATTGTTCGGCCGATTGTCCGGCCGATTGTCCAGAACGGTATATTCAACACGCGGTGACGGGGCGATCCGATCAAAAAAACGCCATGACGGCACCAGCGCAGGTAACAGCAAGCAGAGTGTTTTAAGCGCAGTTTTCATGCAGGAAATTATGAAGGATCAATCATCCTTTGGATAGGTGATAAAGCAATCGGCAGTAATGCGTTTTGTTTCACCATCGGGAAGACGTTTTTCTTCGAAGGTTAAAACGCCGCCTTCTGTAACTTGGTACAGGCAGGACATGAGCGGGATAAGGGATTTAATCGTTATCCGCAGCGTGTTTTGTTCGTAAAACGGCCCCTGCGTACAGGTTTCAAGGCTTTCCCCGACCTCCATCCGGAAATTCGATGTATGGCGTGCCCATGTGCCGTCCGGCGCACGGAAATAATCCGTCTTCACATGGCCGACAATGGCGTGCGGAACCTTATTCACCATTTTAAAGCACATTGGCTGTTTCGAAATTGTTGGCCGGTATGACGGGTCGTTTGGCAACGGGTCATTATCCACCTGCGCCACGGCAGCAAAGCCAAAACTTGAGAAAAACAGTGTAAGTGCAATGAAAGTCTTTAATAAACTCATATCCCCATTATACTAGCATTCATGCCTAAACGCAAATAAGAAATCTGTTGCAATGCACGAGAAACAAACG
>JAUICS010000270.1 GCA_030427765.1 Alphaproteobacteria bacterium | reverse complement strand
ACGGTTCGTAGGTCAGTCCGGCTAGTGCGGTGCCTTTAACTGTCTTGGCGTTTTCAACCTCGCCAAATTCACGTGAATATGCACCCAAACGTTGTTCGGCGATAACATATTGCTTCCCGTCTTTTTCAACGAGGGCGTAATCAAGGTCCGGATGGACGGCCAGTGCAAGGTTGGACGGCAATGTCCACGGCGTTGTTGTCCATGCAAGAATGTATGTCTCTTTTCCGTCAAGCGGTTCATTCAGTTTAAAGGAAACGGTTACGGCCGGATCCTGACGCATACGGTAGGAGTTATCAAGCCGCGTTTCAAAGTTGGAAAGTGGTGACTCTACGGCCCAGCTATACGGCACAACGCGGTACCCTTCGTAAATAAGGCCTTTGTCCCATAACTCCTTAAACGCCCACATGACAGATTCCATATAGGTTATATCAAGGGTCTTGTAATCATTTGCAAAATCAACCCAGCGACCCTGACGGTTCACATATGTCTGCCATTCCTCGGTAAACTGGAACACGGATTTGCGGCAGGCATCATTGAATTTATCCATGCCGTAATCAAGAATTTCCATACGGCCGGAAATGCCGAGTTCTTTTTCGGTTTGCAATTCGGCGGGCAAACCATGCGTATCCCATCCGAAACGGCGTTCAACCTTCCGCCCGCGCATGGTTTGATAACGCGGAATAATATCCTTAACATATCCGGTGACCAGATGCCCGTAATGCGGCAATCCGTTGGCGAATGGCGGACCATCATAAAATACGAATTCGTTGGATGATCCGTCATTATTATAGGCCGGGCGGTTATCGATTGTTTTTTGAAAAATGTCGTCTGTTTCCCAGAATGCCAGAATCTCTTCCTCCATCTTCGGGAAGTTCGGGTTTGGTGCGGCTTCGGGATATACGTTTGTTTTTTTGTTTTGGTCGTTGTCTGGCATTTTCAAATCACGCTCTATTCTTCTTTAATATGCTATTTATCTATAGTTACGTATGCCAAAAATGCAAGGGGTGCTATTTATTTTGTAAAAGGTTCTCTGCCGAATGCGGGGAACGGGACGAGTTTTTCCATGTTGCCGAATTCATCGGAAAATTTTGCGGCATAGTCCGCGGTATCAATAACGCGGGGCAGGCCGGACGGTAAATCGTCCTTCGAAAAAATATGCATGACCGGTGTGTCGCCATCCTGAATGATTATGTCAGGGGAAATGTTTTTACGCTGAATAAAGCTTAGTATGCGTTCATTCCAGTAATTGTCTTTTATAACGGGACGGTAAACCAAAACATCGGCCCGCGTCATTGCATCGAAATCGGGATGGCGTGCGTCTTTGTCGACATCCGGCATGTGGATGTAGGAATGTGTATCGTAATGTGCCGCGCCTAAATATGACCACGCCCCGTGAAAACGCATAACCAGATTCAGTGCGTCATAGTCATCCGGGTTGCCGGATACATATCTGGTGACTGGAAGTGTGTCTGTGCGGATCAGGTAGGCGAGGGCACGTAAACCGCTATCATGCTGGGGCCGTGTGCCAAGTGTATGAAGGCCGCTTTTTAACCCAAGCGGATGATATACAACAGGGATGGCAAAGATCAGATTTATGGCAGTTAATATGCCCAAGATAAAATGGACATGTTTAGATTGTCGGGCGGACAAAACAAGCGCAGCCAGAACCGGTATGGATAGAATAAGAACATAGGATGTGACGTTCGCACGCCCGGACAGGAATAATAAAACGGCGAATATTAAAAATGTTAATACGAGCCAGAGATAGAGATGGTTTTTCCGAATAACCAAAGAATGGCGAACGGTAATATATGCACCGCAGATCAGGCCGATGAAGAAAACCGGCCCCAGTTCCTGAAGCAGGTTTTTAGAAAGGCTCAAAAACGAATAGGAATTTATGGCACCGCTGGAGCCGCTGATGACGCGTGCAAAAGACCCTATCTTATCCGGTCCGTCCTGAAACACATAAAATCCGATTGTAATGGTGATGGGGAATAGAATGAATGCCCATGTCGCGGGATGAAGCAAGACGGATTTTAAAAAACGCCAGAAGGGGAATGATCTGTCATGTATTGTGGTAAGAATGATAAACAGGCCGTGTGCGGCCAACCCGACCGGAAATCCCGTTGTTGTTCCAATGTATATGAATTGAGTCAGGGCATAGATAAATATGTACCGGCCCGCCGGTTTCGCATGTCTTAAGTTGTTGGCGATTATGTGAAGGACGGCAACGCCGCCAAGAAATGCCGAGTAAGAGGTAATTTCGTAATACGGGATTATCGCGCTAAACCCAATATGAACAGGGAGCGTGGAATATAAAATCATTAGCCACATGCCGGTTTTGACATCCCAAAATGTCCGTCCAAAAACATAAATCATGGGCAGGGTCAGAACCCCGACAATGCCATGTAGATATATTAAATTGGCATCCGTCACCAACATGCTAAACCATTCAAATGTGATGACATAGGTCAGGAATGCCAGTAAAGAGGGGCCAAAATTATGTTCGAAACTTAAGGTGTTAAACCATGTGCAGCGATAGGCCCATTCAAAACAAGACGGATCGGTTTGAATAAGTCGCATGGCGTAGAAAAGATGGCTCGGGATATCATATTCATCACGCAGCAGAACATCGGCATCCATTACGCGGACGATGTACGCAAAAATCAAAAAGCTAGAAAAAATAAGCGAGAACGCATAAGTTTTTTTGAAAACCATATGTAATCATAGTTTTGGTTGTCTGGAAAACCAACATGAAAACTTATATAGGCGTAAAGTAAAACTACGGTGCGGGCGTGAGAGAGGGGACGGAGCTGTCATTGGTATCATTTTTGGCAAAACGCGATATCAGATATGCCAATGGAGAAAGCCCGATTAAAGGAATGGCATTTATCATTGCAGGTTGAACTATGTTATATGCATCGGGAATATCAAGGTTGTTCCCGATATCAATGCCGCACATCATTTGAAAATACGTACTGAATTCACTCATGGCGTTTTCGAAGCCATTCAGCGCGCTCATTGTAAGAAAACCTGCGCCTATTTGAAGTCCAAGAAATGCGGCTGAATTAACAATGAAATCCTTTGAAAAGCCGGTAAATGTAACTTTATCTTCTGAGGTTAACTGG
>JAUICS010000269.1 GCA_030427765.1 Alphaproteobacteria bacterium | reverse complement strand
GGTGAAAACTGGTTTCGGGATGGTGAGCGAAAGGTCATCAAACGCCTGCTGGACGAATCGAATTGTCTTATCGCACTTGGCGGCGGCGCGGTCATGAATGACGAAACGCGTGCCTTGTTAATGGATAATGCCATCAATGTGTGGCTTAAGGCCGACGTTGATTTGTTGGTAGAACGAACAAAAAACGCAACGCACCGCCCGTTATTACGGAATGGTGACCCAAAGGACATTTTGTCAAAGTTACTCACAGAACGTGAACAGATATACCAGCAGGCTGATATCACAGTAAAAGTTGAAGATGTGCCTGTTGATGATGTCGGGGATAATGTTATTTCCGCACTTAATAATTACCTGATGGAACAGAACGCGATATGATGGGTTAACGGAGGCCCTTTGCAATGGAAACGATGTTTTTAATCTCGATACTTTCAATTTTGGTGCTGCTTGTATTGTCGGCATTTTTTTCAGGCTCGGAAACGGCTTTAACAGGCGTATCCGATGCACGTATGCATAGTCTGGAAAAAGACGGTAATCCGCGGGCGGGGCTTGTTATTCAAATCCGCGAAAAGAAAGACCGGATGATCGGGGCGTTATTGCTCGGAAATAATATGGTCAATATTTTGGCCTCCGCGCTTGCAACCAGCATATTAATCAAAATGTTCGGTGAGGCCGGTGTGTTCTACGCCACGCTTGGTATGACATTTTTGGTTTTGATTTTTGCGGAAGTACTTCCGAAAACATTTGCCCTTAATTATGCCGACGACATGGCAATGGCGATTGCACCGGTTATACGTGCAGTTATCTTTATCTTTTCGCCCATATCCGAAATGGTTACGGCCATTGTTCGCTGGGTTCTGAAAATGATGGGGTTTGATGTGTCCCTGGCCGGTACGGGAACGAATATTGATGAACTGAAGGGCGTTATTGAGCTTCACCAAGGACCTGAGAAGGAAACGCAGGAGCAACGCGCTATGCTACGTTCCATTCTTGAGCTCGCCGAAGTCGATGTGGAGGATATCATGATTCACCGGAGTAAGGCGGTGATGATCAATGCAGATTTGCCTATCGAACAAATTGTCGAGCAAGCATTGGAAAGTCCGTTTTCACGCTTACCGTTATGGCGTGAAACGCCGGATAACATTATCGGCGTGATACACGTGAAATGGCTTCTGCGAGAAATTCATAGCAATAATGGAAAACTTGAGGGTATCAGCATTGATGAAATTGCGAGTGACCCATGGTTTATTCCTGAGAATACGTCACTATATGATCAACTTCAGGCCTTCCGTCAGCGCCGTGAGCATTTCGCGCTTGTTATTGATGAATACGGTTCTTACCAGGGCGTTGTAACACTAGAGGACATTCTGGAAGAAATCGTCGGACAGATTGATGACGAGGATGATATTTCCGTTCCCGGTGTGCGTAGACAGCCAAATGGCATTTATCTGGTAAACGGTAACGTAACAATTCGTGACCTGAACCGTGAATTCGAGTGGAATATGCCGGATGAAGAATACTCAACGCTAGCCGGTTTGATTTTGCACGAGGCGCAGAAACTTCCGCAAGTCGGGCAAAGTTTTACATTCCACGGTTTCCGTTTCGACATCATGCGCCGTTTGCGCAACCAGATTACCTTGGTCAAAGTGAAGAAAATGGATGATTAAGGATCGGTTGTTTTAAGCCAGTTTGAAACAACATCAATCTGGTCTTTGTCCATCAGTGACGGTACGTGGCCGCATTGTGGAAATTCATGCAACGTCATATGTTTTCCGGGGCCGCGTGTCATCATATCCTGTGCAACATCCTGTGGAAATATTGTGGATTTGCCGCCACGGAGAACCAATGTCGGCTGCGTCATCTCATCCCAGCACGACCATAAATCAACCTCGCCGATGGGCTCCAGATAAAATATATCGCGAATATATTCATCGAACGCATATGTGTATTTGCCGTCATCCCGAACGCGGTGGAGGGTGTTTGCGTAGTGATCCCAGTGTTCATCTGTCATTGGTCCGTAATTGTCTTTTCGCGTTTCAATCATAAACGATTTGAAAGCGTTCAGATCATCAAATGTAAATTCATGTGTTAGAACCTCTTTTATAAAATCGAGGTCGGCCTGCGGCACATGAGGTCCAATGTCGTTAATTATTAAGCGTCTGATAGGGGAGTTGGGCAGGGCGGCCATACGAAACCCAAGCAATCCTCCGAGTGATACGCCAATCCAGTCTATGCCGGATGTGCCATCAATGCCCAAATGGGCAAAAAGACCGACTATGTCATTAATATACTGGATGTATCTATAGTCGTCGGAATCGCCTAAAAAATCACTACGTCCACGCCCCGCGAGATCCAGTGCAACAACCCGATATCCGTTTTCGGCCAGCACAGGGGCGATAAAATCAAAATCATGACCGTTTCCTGTGAGTCCATGAATACAAACCACTATACGTCCATCTTTTGGGCCCCAATCACTGTAGACAAGTTTGTGGAAACCCTGTGAATTCAGGCCAAGATAGGAATGTTCTATATATGTCATGTTTTGTGTATCTCAGTGTTTGATTGCTTTAATAAAAATATTTTTGCCGTATAAAAATTGCAAGCCAAGACGGTCAAGAAGGCGGCTAATCGGAAAAACAATCTTGTCATAGATTATAAGACTAACCGGACTGCCGAGTCCGTATCGCGTATTATATCCAAACAGTTTAACAAGATATGCCGCAAAAAAACCGAGACTGTCGACGTAATGAACACATTCAATTGTAAACCCTGCGTTTTCAAGCTTGTTGACGATTTCATTTTTTCCGTATCGGCGGTGGTGTCCAACCGTTTTATCCAGTCCTGAGTAAAGATTGCTAAATGCGGGTAGGTAGAGGAGTAATGATGAACCTTTCTTAAGACGTGCATGAAGTGTTCTTAAGGTTGTGTCATCATCCTCAATATGCTCAAGGGTATGTGATGAATAAATACAGTCATGCGTGCCGGATACATCGTCAATGGATTCATGTACGCTAAATCCTGCTGCCTGAAGGGTTTGTCGGTATGTAGAATCAATTTCAACACACACGGGGCGTGTACAGGTATTGAGCGTAATCAGTTCGGCAATGGTCCCTATACCTGCACCAAAATCAATAA
>JAUICS010000268.1 GCA_030427765.1 Alphaproteobacteria bacterium | reverse complement strand
AGTTTTGGCGATGCGTCGGCCAATCATTCAACATCACAAGGTGCATTTAACACGGCGATGTGGACATCGTATCAGGGTGTGCCGCTACCGCTTTTGTTCGTATGCGAAGATAACGGTATCGGCATTTCGGTGAAAACACCGGAAGGCTGGATTTTTGAAAGTTTTGCCGCACGTCCGGCGCTTAAATACTTCTATACAAACGGTCTGGATGTTGTCGAAACATATGCGATGGCAAGTCAGGCGCAGGATTATGTGCGCCGGTATAAAAAACCGGCATTTCTGCATGTATCATGTGTGCGTTTGTTTGGTCACGCCGGTGCGGATGTGCAGCAGGCCTATTTAAGGAAGGAAGAAATTGAAGAGGGGGAGGCGAATGATCCACTTCTCCACACTGCGGGGCGTTTGGTGTCCGAGAGGATTTTATCGACACATGACATTCTGGATATGTACAACACAGTAGCCGATCGTCTGGCACGGGCGGCCGAGCATGTTATTAAACGGCCGAAACTAAAAACCGCCAAAGATGTCATGGACAGTATTGTACCTCCGAAACTGGAACTTTCTGCGCTGAACCTGCCAACAAAAAAAGAACGTGAAGCCGTTTTTGGTTCGGATTTTAAGACGCTTGGGCAACCGCAGCATATGGCGAAGCTGATTAACTTTGCCTTGCATGATATTATGCTGCAGCATCCGAATGTTATTCTGGCGGGTGAAGATGTAGGTAAGAAGGGTGGCGTATACGGCGTTAGTACGAAACTGCATGAACGGTTCGGTCCGCACCGCGTTATTGATACGCTGCTTGATGAACAAAGTATTCTTGGACTTGGTATCGGCATGGCGCACAATAACATCATTCCGATTTGTGAAATTCAGTTTTTGGCGTATCTGCATAATGCTGAGGATCAACTGCGTGGGGAAGCTGCGACATTAAGTTTCTTCTCATCGGGTAAATATACAAACCCGATGATAATCCGTATTGCGGGGCTTGCTTATCAACGCGGTTTTGGCGGCCATTTCCACAATGATAATTCGTTTAACGTGTTACGTGATATACCGGGCGTTGTCATTGCATGCCCATCCAATGGTGGCGATGCCGCGCCGATGTTAAAAGAATGTATACGTCTGGCGCGAGAGGAGCAGCGCGTTATTGTATTCCTTGAGCCAATTGCACTTTACATGACACGTGATTTGCATGAAGAAAAAGACGGTGGCTGGACGTTCGCCTATGAAGATAGTAAGCCAATCGGTATCGGTGATATCGGCCAATATGGAAGCGGCACTGAACTTGCGATTGTGACTTATGGGAACGGTTACTACTACTCCCGTCAGGCCGCAAAAATTCTTGAAGAAAAACATAAGACCAAGCTGCGCGTGATTGATTTGCGCTGGCTTGCGCCGCTTAATGAAGATGCAGTTTTAAAGGCGATTAAACCTTGCAAAAACGTGTTGGTGGTTGATGAGTGCCGTCAGACAGGTTCGATTGGTGAGCAGCTTATTACTCTTATCCATGAAAAATCCAGTAAGCCCGTCAATATGTCACGTATCGCGGCGGAGGATAGCTTCATTCCCCTTGGACGTGCCTATGCTTCTACACTTCCAAGTCGCGATAGTATTCTTGATGCTGCATTGCAGTTAACCGGCAAGTTAAAGAGGGCGGCATGATTGATTTTGTTTGTCATTGCGAGGAGGCTGTTAAGCCGACGCAGCAATCCAGAGCGGATGGTTTTACTGGATTGCTTCAGTCACGATGTTCCTTCGCAATGACGTTCGGAGGTATAAATGCCTAAGAAGACCGCACTTGTCGTTGCGCCGGGACGCGGCACATATAACAAAGATGAGCTTGGTTATCTGAAACGTCATCACTCTGATAAGAAAGACTTGATCGCCATGGCGGATAAGTACCGTCAGGGTAAGGGGCAGACGACTATATCTGATCTGGACGGTGCGGACGCGTTTGCGCTGAAAGAACATACACGCGGGGATAATGCATCTCCGCTTATATACACATGCGCCTACGCGGATTTTCTCTCTATCGACCGTGATAAATTCGACATTGTTGCCGTGACCGGAAATTCGATGGGGTGGTATATTGCGCTGGGCTGCGGCGGTGCGCTTGATGAACACAATACCCTTGACGTGATTAACACCATGGGCACATGGATGCAGGAAAGTTTAATCGGCGGCCAGTTGATCTACACCTGCGTTGATGAAAACTGGGTGATGATTGATGGTAAACGGGACGAGCTTAATACTCTGATTGACAAGATCAATGAAATGGATGGATGTGATTGTTATCTGTCTATCGATTTGGGCGGAATGATTGTGTTTGGTGGAAATGATAAGGCGCTGAAAGAGCTTGAAAAATCACTGGATGTGATGCAGGAACGTTTTCCGTTTCGTCTGGTTAATCATGCGGCATTCCATACACCGCTGCAGCAACCGATATCGCAAAAAGCCCTTGATCATTTTAACCCGTCAATGTTCCGGCGCGCGCAGCATCCTTTAATTGACGGGCGCGGCCATATCTGGAGCCCATATTCAACCGACCCATCCGATATATGCGATTATACATTCGGGCATCAGGTTGTCGCGCCATATGATTTTACATCTGCCATTCAGGTTGGGATGAAAGAATTTGCGCCGGACTGCGTTATCTGTCTGGGGCCGGGGACGACACTCGGCGGCGCAATTGCACAAAGCCTTATTCAGATCAAATGGATGGATATGCATTCTAAAGATGATTTTATTAAGCAACAGAAATCAGCCCCAATTCTGTATTCGATGGGAATGGATGATCAGCGTAAACTGGTTGCTTGACTACTTGCTAAGGTCGTGGGGGCGTTGCCCAATTGACTGTGAGTTTCCGAATTCTTTTCTATATGCTTCAGAAATAGCACGAATTTCGGCCATTTCATTTTCTGGCAGGCGTAATTCATCGATGCCGTATCTGTTTTCCCCGCGTGCACTGGCGGCCTTACTGATCCATCCCATAACAATACCGATATTTTCTTCCAGGCGGGAAATATAGTATTTGTCCTGTGCCCCGCGTTCCCGCCAAACGGGGAAATATGGTTTTACGTACTGGTTATACGTATCCATGGCGGCGTTTAATGCCGCTTCCTGTAATTGTAGCTTAT
>JAUICS010000267.1 GCA_030427765.1 Alphaproteobacteria bacterium | reverse complement strand
TTGCACGATACAAAATCAATGATCCTTTGAAATTTTTGAAATCATTACGTACACTTTCCGCCGCGAACCAGCGCATTGAAAACATGGTCAACGATTCTACCCGTGGCGTACTGGGTCAAACCACTTTAGGTGAATTGTTATCGGAAGAACGGAATGCGGTGATGGAACGTATTACAAAAGTTGTAAATACGAAGGTACAGGACGATGATTTGGGTATTGAAATTATCGATGTCCGTATTGTTCGCGCCGACCTTACGCCTGAGCTTCGCCAGTCAACAGTCCAGCGTATGATTTCCGAACTTCGTGAACGCGCAACGGAAACCCGCGCGAAAGGGGATGAGCTTGCCTTGGAAATCCGTTCCGAGGCCGAAAAAGAACGTGAAATTATTTTGGCTCAGGCCAGTAAAGAAGCCGAAATATTACGAGGGGAAGGCGACAATTCCGCCATTCAGATTTATGCAAATTCATATAACAAAGACCCTGAATTTTTTGCATTTTGGCGTTCTATGCAGGCCTATGATGCAAGTATTGCAGATGGTGAAACAAACATCGTCATTTCACCGGATAGCGAGTTTTTCCGCTTCTTCAATCCCGGCAAAAACTAAGTCAGGACCTATTAATTATGTCCATTCTGCGCGTGTCATTGCGAGCGAGCCCTAATATTCATTAGGTAAGTACGGCAATCCAGCAACGTACCTGTCTGAATTGCTTCGTCGCCACCTCCTCGCAATGACAATGATTTAACGATTCATTTTCTGATGTCCGAATTTATCCATTACATATTAACCGCACTATCACTCATGTTTGTGATTGAGGGGCTTTTATACGCTCTGTTTCCTGAGGTTATGCGCAAATACCTTACCATTGCCCTGTCAATGGATATGAAAAATTTTAGAATGATAGGCGTTATTGGAATCCTTCTCGGCTGCCTGTCGCTCGGCCTTCTGTACATACTGTAAAACGCGTGCATATAGCCATACGCAGGAAATGCGGAAAGACACATTGACCTGACCACCCATCCACCCTAAATTATCCTTAACGAACCATCATCATTTTTTGCAAAACAGCCAGTTAAAACGTAGGGAAAAACCATGAAAAAATCATTGTTTAGTATTATCTTAATCGTAATTGCTGCCAGTGGTCTTACATTTAATCTGTTCATGACCACCCCCGTCAAAACGGCCGAGGCCAAAACACAGCACACAATCATCGGGCCGAACAGTTTTGCAGACCTTGTCGACGGTTTAATGCCAGCCGTGGTCAATATTTCATCAACACAGAAAGTGCATGACCCGAAAGAGGCACCGGGTTTCCCGGAATTTCCGCCAGGCTCGCCGTTTGAAGAATTTCTGGAAGAATTCATGAAACGCCGCGGCCAAAGCGGCCCGGTCGTTCCACCGTCATCGCTAGGCTCCGGCTTTGTTATAGATGCGAAAAACGGCTATATCATTACAAATAATCACGTTATTCAAGATGCGGAGGAAGTCCGCGTTACATTTTCCGATGATGAAACCATCGAGGCCGAAATCATTGGTAACGACGAAAAAACCGACTTGGCCATCCTGAAGGTTGATCCGACCAAGAAAAAACTTACCGATGTAAAATTTGGCGATAGCGAACATCTCCGCATTGGCGACTGGGTTGTGGCCATTGGTAATCCGTTCGGATTGGGTGGAACCGTGACAGCGGGTATTATTTCGGCCCAGAAACGTGACATCAATGCCGGCCCATATGACAACTTCATTCAAACGGATGCGTCCATCAACCGCGGTAATTCCGGCGGCCCGATGTTTAATCTGCATGGTGAGGTTATCGGTATTAACACCGCCATTTTCTCACCGACCGGCGGTTCTGTCGGTATTGGTTTTGCCATTCCCGCCAGTATTGCGAAGCCCGTTGTTGAACAAATCATTAAATATGGACGCACACGTCGCGGCTGGCTTGGTGTCCGTGTTCAAAAAGTGACCGAAGAAATTGCCGACAGTCTGGGACTGGAAAAAGAAAAAGGTGCGCTTGTTGCAAACGTTACAGCAAAAGGTCCTGCCGAAGCAGCAGGCATTCAGCCCGGCGATATTATCCTGAAATTTGACGGCAAGGATATCGGCGAAATGCGCGACCTGCCGTTAATTGTGGCGGAAACAGAGATTGGAAAGGCGGTTGATGTCGTTGTGTGGCGCAATAGTGAGAACGTCACACTGAAGGCTGAAGTTGCCGAACTTGAAAAAGCCGAGGATGAAGGCCTTCTTGAAACCGCGACACAGCAAGCAGGCGAAGTTATTATCGATTCATTCGGCATAACGATCGCGCCTTTAACCGTTGGAAACCGTGAAAAATACGGTATTGGCGACGATGTTCAGGGCGTTGTAATTGTTGAAGTAAAAGACCTGTCCGAAGCGGCGGAAAAACGTCTGATCGAAGGGACTGTTATCCTCGAGATTAACCAGCAACCAATAAAATCCCCCGAGGAAGCATCAAAAATTATCACTGATGCCCAAACGGCATCCCGTTCATCCGTCTTGATGCTGATTTCCTACGAAGGTGATGACCGTTTCGTTGCATTACGGTTCCAGTAAGCACAGGAAACGGTTTGACGACATATTCGAGTGACAACAGTGATGTTCTAATCATTGCCGGTCCGACGGCAAGTGGAAAGTCCTCGTATGCACTTAATCTAGCGCGGCAATACGACGGAATCATTATTAATGGTGATTCACAGCAGATTTATAAAGGCCTGCCTATCCTGAGTGCACAGCCGCCTGAGGAAGACTTAAATGCTGTGCCGCATGTCTTGTATTCCTTTCTCGACCCACATGACAAATGTGACGCACACCGCTGGAAAGAACTCGCGCTTGAGCACATCAATTATGCCCACCAGAAGCAAAAACTCCCGATTATCGTTGGCGGTACAGGTCTTTACCTCAATGCCCTTGTCGACGGTTTATCACCCATCCCCGACATTCCGGAAGACCTCCGGAAAAAAACAATCGCGATGTGCGGGGACATTGGCAATGATGCGTTCTACAACATGCTGATTAAAAAGGATGATATTGCCAAAATCCATGTAAAACCGGCCAATACAAAAATGCTTATCCGATACTGGGAAACATACGAACATACGGGGAAAAGCCTGTATGAATGG
>JAUICS010000266.1 GCA_030427765.1 Alphaproteobacteria bacterium | reverse complement strand
CGCCTTCGTTACGCATGCGATGATAATGCCGTATTTCATCCTCTTGAAGATACAGCAAGATGCTATCCAGGTTTCGGGTTACTTTTAATGCGCGGTAATCCGCATCATACTCCATCATGTGACTGGATACGGCCCGAAATACAAATCCTAAAAATGCGGGTACGATCGAAGCTTTTAATGCTTCGGACATGTAAAAATAAGCACTCTCGTTATTGAATAGATCAATATCCATCATATTTTGAAAGCCGTCTGCGCCCGCTAAACATAAACTGTATCCCAGAATAATGAACGGCATGAAAGAATTCAGTTCGAAATAACTGGATATTGTTAGGCCTATACGCTGGCGTTTGTGGCCAAGCTCGTGTGCGATGATACCGTCGAGTTCTTCTGGTGATTTTGTTTTTTCGTAGAGTGTCACGGGAATATATATTTTATTTTCTGCATGATTGATAAGGGCTTCAAGTTCATGAGAATACCCGCCGCGATTGATTAAATAAATCTCCGGGACATCCGAAATGTCCATTTCCTGTGAAAGCGAGTTTACACGTTCCTGAAGCGCGGGGCAGGGCGTTATATCTGTGCGCTGCGGTACCCGTTTGGCAATTTGCCAGATTGCCGTATGGTACTTCCTGCGGCTACCATAATCGCCAGACTGGGTAGCAGACTAAACCCGACTAGATCATACATGACCATGTTTGATGCAGTTAGCACGGCGGCAAGACCAATTATATTCATATGTGGCCACAACAGGGTTGTATCAAACCCTTTACTATGTTGCGCGAAAATATCTCGTAAACCCTGCATATAAAAATATGTAGCTGAACACGGAGCAAAAGTAAATATTTATGTAAATTTGAGGTTGGTTATGCTGCTGGTTATACGGCCGGAGCAAGGGGCTGTTCCCGCATGGAATGTGCGTCAATTGCCTGTGTCCTTGCGGTGAAAGATGGGTGGCTTCCAAGCATCTTTTCTAAAATTGCTGCAAACCCTGAGTGTGATAAGGATGGCCCCAATTCCTTTTCGTAAATCTTATGAAGTACCGATTTTGCCGCTTCGGGGTTGTTGGTAATTTCAAGTGCACGTCTGTCTGCATCAAATTCAAATGTTTTGGATAGCATGCTGCCCGCCAGATTATGGACGGCAAAAATACCGGCGATGGCTGCAATACCTGCGGCCAAGGGTAATACGCCTGCTGCCATGTGTAATGCCAAATACCCGGCCACAATGGTTCCGGCAACTGATGCTGTATTTAACAGGGTGCTATAGATGCCGTAAGACCAGCGATGGACGATATGTGCCATTTCATGTGCGATGATAAATTCCAGCTCATCGTCACTAAGGTCTTTTATGGCCTGTTTTGAGAGGGTGATGCGTTTCGCACCGGGAACTGTTCCAAGAATGGTTTCCTGTATATTGTTGTATACGATTTCAGGGACAGTTTTGAACCCGAATTTTTGACTTAAGTTTTCAGTAATTCGAGCAACGTGTTCAGGTGTCCGGATTTGGCTGACATATGCAAATTCCACAGATAAATCCGTCATTATCGGGCGTATTGCATATAGTGCAAGTGCCGCATACGGCGCGTATTCAATAAGATCACCAAGCCCGCTCGCATACAGGGCGGCCGTTGCGGTACCTAGCGACGCGGCAACGCTGGCGGAACTCAATAGATGCGTATGTAGTGGTGATGATGTATGTGTAATATTCTGCATAAATATGTTTTAGCAGAATAAGTGGTGCGTTTCCATAAAATAAATAATTTATGATCTAGCGGACCATTGCGCGCATTTGGTCTTCTAATGTTTCACAGCGCCAATCGTCGCTCATACAAAGGATTGGGCCAACCAAAAGCTGGTAATGTGATTGGTCCGGTTTTAAACCGGTTTCTTCCGTTACGTCATAAATCATGTTCGCGCATTCTGTGTATGCGCTTTTCATGGCGTAAGCTGGGAATTCACGTTCACGCGCGGCCGTCGCGGCGGCGCAGTGGTTTTTGATTTTTTCAACGGCGGCGGTATAGCCACGGTTTTTAAGGGCACCTGCATAATTAGCGGCCATGACCAACGTGCTTTCCGATACGGCCTGCAGGCATGGATATGCCTCCCAATTGCCCGGGCAAACGCGGGAAATTTTTTGGGCGTATGACCGTACGGCCTGTGAAACACTGTTGGAGGATGAAACGTTATGGATGTTGGTTGTTTTGTTTATTGAAACCTGTTCCTGAATTGGTGCCGCCCCGGCCGGAAAAGTGAATAAAATTCCAAATAATATCAGGGCGTAGATTAAGTAACCTGTGACGGTTTGGGGCATGAAGCCTCCTGTTCTTGTTAATCTCAAACCCTGATTTGTATTACATGCCGTCATAACTGTAAACCTCGTTTTTCATTCATCTATGTCTGTGTGATCGTATCTTCATAGTAATGGATTGATTTTCCGGATGCGAATTTATGTGTCTTACGCCCAGAAAATTTATGGTTTCGAAATGTTCGTGAACATGAAAAAACTTTGACATCCCATATAATTCCATGGTATCCCATAAATATCCGGATAACTTTTCCGGATGTATTACCGGTATCGCTGAAATGCCTTGGCAAGGGCTTAAAGTATTTGCTCAAACGTTTGATATTATTTGTAAAATGGCATTATTTTTATCGCAATACGTCAATAAGATCGATAAGAAGGACCGTGTGTCCATTCCGTCGTCCTTTCGTGGTTTCTTGATGAATGGTGATTTTCAGGGCGTTATTTTGTTCTGTTCGCATAATCATCAGTGCCTGGAAGGGTTTGATGGTGCCGCGATCGAGGATATTGCCACCCGCATGGACGATATGGATATGTTTTCGGGTGAACAGGACGACATGGCCACCACCATATTCGGCGGATCGCACCCGCTTAATCTGGATGGGGATGGGCGGATTGTCCTGACACAAAGTTTGAAAGACCATGCCGTTCTCACGGATCAGGCCTTGTTTGTTGGTTTAGGTCGAAAATTCCAGATATGGAACCCCGATCACTTTGTTGAGCGAAATAAAACGGCCCGCGCGTCCGTGCAGTCGAAATCCATTACATTGCCAAAACGGGGCGGCAAGGTGTTGAACAAGGCGGGCCACGATGACTGATCACATCCCCGTAATGATGAATGAAGTTCTGGAATATCTGAAACCAG
>JAUICS010000265.1 GCA_030427765.1 Alphaproteobacteria bacterium | reverse complement strand
GGCGGCGCATGTCATCTAGGTATTTCGGGTAGTCCTTAGCCTTTATGGGTTGGATAGAAAGATCAGTTGATAGTTGTGGAGATTTGGCCGTAATCCGTTCAAACCGATCCAGCCAATCTTTTGAATGTTCTGTGTTGTGCGTATAACAAACGAGGTCTTTTGCCTTCGTGTAGCCATTATCTTCGACATAATCGGACATCCATGGCGGTGAAAAACCAGTTTTCACCACTGGTGGGCTATCATGTCCGTTAATCTGAAGTCCGCAAACCTGATTAATATTGAATTGATATGGGCCTTTTACAGTTTTGATACCGCGCATTTTCAGCCATTTTTCGGCTTTTTCAATAAGGGCCGATACCACATCATGATCATCTACACTGTCAAGGCAGCCAAAGAATCCGGTTTCGTGAGAATGTTTTGAGGCGTAGGTTTTATCAAGGTGTGCAGATATACGCCCGATGGGGAGGCCTTTGTGCCATGCAATCCAGAATGCGTGGATATTATTCTTTAAAAAGGGGTTTTTATCAGGGCTGCAAAAATCCGCTTCATGTTTCAGAAGTTGCGGAATATATCCTTTTTCATGTTTATAGAAGCGGTTAGGAAGGCTGGAAAAAAGTTTGATATCGTTTTTGTTAGAAACGTCCTGTATGTCAATTTTGGCCATGTGGCCCGTATCCTGTAAATTCGTGTCCTGAAATGTATCTGGATTAAATGTTTTTCAGAACGTCTTTTGTTGCGGCAATTGCCTCATCAATCTGTTCAAAATTATGCTCACTCGAAAGGAAGAAGCGTAGACGTGCGGCTTTTGCCTCAACGGCCGGGTGAATAATTGGCATAACATTGATGCCTTTTTCCAATAAGCGTTGGCTGGCACGAACCGCCTTGACGGATGATAAAGTCATAACCGGAATAATGGCATGTCCTTCTGCGTGTCCAACATCCAGACCCGCAGCCTGTGCCGTTTTTAAGAAGTAGGAACCGTTTTGACGCAGTTTTTCAACGCGGTCAGGTTCATTGCGAAGTGTACGAAGCGCTTCGAGAGATGCCGCGGCCGTTGCCGGTGCCATTCCAACGGAATAGACAAAGCCCGGAGCCGTATAGCCTATGTATTCGGTTAATGTTTCGTCGGCCAAAATGTAGCCACCGCACCCAGCGAGTGTCTTGCTGAGTGTGCCCATCCAGATATCAATGTCTGTTGGGGCGATATTCCAGTGTTCGAAGCTTCCGCGTCCGGTTTTGCCGAGCACGCCGAGGGCATGCGCCTCATCCACCATAATTTGGCAGTTATGGTCGTATTTGATGTTTATAAGTTCGGGAAGGTCGGCAATATCACCGTCCATACTGTAAAGTCCCTCAACTACAATAAGAGCACGTTTATAATTATTACGGTGTTTTTCAATAAGGCGGGTTAGGCCGTTTACATCATTATGCGGAAATATAATTGTTTGTGCGCCGCTTAGCTTCGTTCCCTGAATAATACTGTTATGGGACCGTGCATCAACGAAAACAACATCATCCGGCCCCATAATATGACCGATAACAGTTACATTCGTGACAAATCCGGATACAAAAGCAATACAAGACGGCATGCCGTAAAAATCGGCAAGTTCGTCTTCAAGATCATTGTGAATCGAGCGTTCTCCAGCAACAAGGCGGCTGGCAGAGGCCGATGTTGAATATTCATCTATTGCGTCTTTTGCTGCATCCCGAACGGATAAAACATCACAAAGACCAAGATAATCATAATTTGAAAAGTTCAAAAATGTCTTGCCATCAATTGTACACGTGGCGTTTCCGTGCCCTTCCTGGCGGCGGAAATAAGGTGTTTCAAGATTGAGTGCTTCCGCACCCTGACGCTGGATTTCCAGTTCTTTGATACCTTTCAAGGATTTCCACACACTGTCTTTTTTTGCAGCTGCGTTCTTCGAATCGTTCTGAGCCCCGCTTGAATCAACAACTGAAAGGTTCTTAAGTCCTTTAAGTTGGTCAAGTATACTGGATTTTTGAGACATATTTTCTGCCGTTTCAGTATGTTAACGCGGTAATCTGGCGCGATAAAAATTAATGGTTATACATGCCACGGGGCGATTCAAAGGTCAATTATAGATTGAAATTATATCGGCCGGGCTGGGGGTTCTTTTGGTTAATGTGATAAAGAATGATTTTAAAATAATATTATTAGTTTATGCGACTTTTTCACCTGAAGACAGTTTTTCCTGAATTTTTTTGGAATCTTGTTCCTTTTCCTCATCCGACATATGACGTGATACGAGGTCTTCAAGATGCTCCTCCATCATATGGGAGGGAAGATTGGATGCCGATGTCTGCATATTTGGATTGGACAACAGATCATGATGGATGGCGGCGGCAAGGTCCTTTACCGTCACATTTGCGGCCAGATAGCGTTGATCAAGCTTAATGTGGAATGTTTTTTCAACGGATAACGCCAGTTCCATGGCCAGCAGGGAGTCAATTCCCAGATCAACCAGTGATGTATTATGCTCGATTTTTGATGTGCTTGTTAGAAGAAGGATTGCAAGCTCTTCCTTTAAAACATCTATGATAAACGCTTCCTGCTCCTTCTCTGATTTTTTGTGGAACATATGGAGGAATTTATCATCGGTGATATCTGCCGATTTTGCGGAGGCGTTTTGTGAAATTAACGAGAATGCATTTGTTGTCGTATATGGCAAGATCGCATTCAGTTTCTGCCAGTCCGCAGGGGCGTATATGCCGAGGGTATCATTGCGTCGTAACGCATCGTCAAGATAATCGATAACCGTATCTGACGTAATGGGTTTAATGCCCGCGGTTTTTTCGAGCGTATTTAATAATGCCGTATGATCATCGCTTGCCAGAAAGCCGGTGTCCGATATGGCGCCAAGCGCAATTGCCAATCCGTGTAAACCACGTGCACGTCTATTTTGTGCAATTCCTTCACATACCAGATTGGCCGATGCGTACGCGGATTGCCCGACATTTCCAATATGTGCGGCAATGGAACTAAACATTACAAAGATATCAAGTTTCGTGTCCTTAAATATGGCGTCAAGATTTCTTGCGCCCTGCGCCTTGGCGGATATTACATTCCTCCAATCATCTTCCGACATATTGGACATGAGATTGTCTTTGATGACCGCCGCCGCATGAATGACGCCGCGTATTGGTTTGTTTTTAT
>JAUICS010000001.1 GCA_030427765.1 Alphaproteobacteria bacterium | reverse complement strand
AGCCAAATAGTCGCCCCGATAAAAAATGTAAAAAAGAATAAAAGCCCTATTAACGTTGCGTTGTCGGAAAGAAAATCGATCATTGTGTTCCCCCGTCAACATTGGTGGATTTTTCCAGTGAGACATCAATGCCCTCAACAGATTCAAAATCTACCATTGTGCCTAAAACCTGAAGATAGGCGACAAGGGCATCCATTTCGGAAATCATGTGGGGTTGACCATCAAAATCGCGTGCATTTACACGGTCGCCATATCGTTCCTGCAGGCCTGATATATCAACGCGCGGTTCGCCGGTTGCTTGAACGGCGGCATCTTTTTCGGCCATGTCGATCATTTCATCCGTGTATGGCACACCAACGGCACGAAGGGCCTTTAGATGGTCTTTGAGATCATGCAGTTTTGCTCCATGGCGTAATAGAAAACTGTATGTCGGCATTATGGATTCCGGTACAACGGCCCGCGGATTAACCATGTGTTCAACATGCCATTCGTCGGAATACTTACCCCCAACACGCGCCAAATCCGGTCCGGTACGTTTTGATCCCCATTGGAATGGGTGATCATACATACTTTCTGCTGCCAATGAGTAGTGGCCATAACGCGCAACCTCATCACGCAGCGCGCGAATTTGCTGGGAATGGCAGTTATAACATCCTTCACGTATGTAGATGTTGTATCCTGCCAGCTCCAGCGGTGTATATGGACGAACGCCTTCAACAGGTTCGATAACCGTTTCCTTGCGAAACAGTGGAATGATTTCCACAATACCGCCGATAAGAACCGTGACAATAATCAAAATCAGCAAAAGAATGGAGTTCTTTTCCAACGCTGCGTGTTTATGTAGAAAACCCATTTTATTTCTCCTTACTCTACTGGCCTTACTCTACTGGCCTTACTCGGCAGCCTGATTGTCAGACGCCCATTTCGATTCTGATTTTATTTTTACGGCCTCGCGTGGGTTTCCGTCCTTGTCGACTTCACCCTCCGCGACTTCACCGCGAATTGTTTTGTAGAAGTTGTAACACATGATAAGTGCACCGGCTAAGTACAGTGCGCCGCCCATGGCACGTATGATGTAGAACGGATGCATGGCCACAACTGTTTCAACGAATGAGTAGTTCAAGAAGCCCATTTCATCGTAAGACCGCCACATCAATCCCTGCATAATACCGGATACCCACATGGCGGTGATGTATAGAACAATACCCAGTGTTGCGACCCAGAGATGCAGGTTCACAAGTTTTAATGAATACACTTCCTTTTGCCCCCAAAGGCGCGGGACAAGGTAGTAAAGCGAACCAAACGTGATGAAACCGACCCAGCCCAATGCACCGGAATGCACATGCCCGATTGTCCAGTCTGTGTAGTGTGACAATGAGTTAACCGCCCGTATCGACATTAACGGACCTTCAAATGTGCTCATCCCGTAAAACGCCACACCGATGATCATAAAACGGATGACAGGGTCCTTGCGGAGTTTGTCCCATGCACCGGATAGGGTCATCATGCCGTTGATCATACCGCCCCAACTTGGCATCCATAACATAATGGAAAATGTCATGCCGAGTGTCTGCGCCCAGTCAGGAAGCGCGGTGTAATGCAGGTGGTGCGGGCCCGCCCACATATAAATGAAGATCAACGACCAAAAATGGATAATCGACAAACGGTAGGAATAGACCGGACGTTCCGCACGTTTCGGGATGAAGTAATACATCATTCCAAGGAAACCGGCGGTCAGGAAGAAGCCAACCGCGTTGTGTGCATACCACCACTGGATCATCGCACTTTGAACGCCGGAGAATGCGGAGTAGCTTTTGTCAAAACGTAAATCGACGGGAATCTGGATATTATTTCCAAGGTGAAGAACGGCAACCGTTACGATAAAGGCAATGTAGAACCAGTTTGCAACATACAAATGCGGCTCCTTCCGGTTGATAACGGTCATCATGTAAACTAGAAGGTAAACAACCCACACGATAGTCAGCCATAAATCGGCGTACCATTCGGGTTCGGCGTATTCTTTGGCTTGTGTTACGCCCAGAACGTAGCCTAGCGCCGCCATCACAATAAATGCCTGATACCCCCAGAATGTGAACATCGCATATCCATCACCCCAAAGGCGGGTGCGGCATGTTCGCTGCACCACATAATAACTGGTGGCAAACAGGGCGTTTCCGCCAAACGCAAAAATAACACCTGATGTGTGAAGCGGTCTTAATCGCCCAAACGTCAGGTAAGGCTCAATATTCAGGATCGGGAAGGCCATCTGCAGGGCGATATAAACCCCCACCAACATACCGACAACACCCCAAAAACATGTTGCGATAACAAAAAGACGAATAATGTCGTAATTGTAATCGGGTTTGCTATTTAAACTATCTGCTGGTGACATATGTTCTTCCTTCTTACGATGATGTCAAACTAAGTACTGCAATAAATGAAAGCCAGAGGCCGCTCCAGATCATGGCGACTTGTGTAAGGCGCCGCATTATGCCCTGATATTTATACTTTAGGGAATGTCCACCCATGGAAATTATGATCAATGATGTGGATGTCCCTATACCAAACGCGATAAGTCCAGAAATAGCATGCCATACGGATGGTGCAACCGATGTCGCCATCAAGGCGGCAATGACCAGCCCGCAGGGCATAAAACCAAGCATTATTCCCATTAAAAATTGTTTCAATACGGCCGGTAAATGGCGTGACAGTGACGTTACGGCACTGAGTATGTTTTGAAGCCGGCCGGTACCTGGCAAATGAATACGCATAATCCATGGAAAAATACGCCCCAAATGGCCCGGAAATGCGTTTACAAAAAATATAAGACCGGCCAGAAGTAAAATCGGAGCCACAACAACCTTATGAACGGGCATAAAAAGGAGTGCCAGATTCAGAAAACTGTAAAAGACAATTCCAAGAAATATATACGTTGTGATACGCCCCGCATGGTATGGCAATAATGCGGATCCGGACACTCTGTTCAGGTCTTTTGTCTGGCTAAGCACAAACGGACCGCACATACCGGCACAATGGGTGAAGCTGCCGAACAATCCGGCAATAAACAGGCTCGCGATAATTCCGTAACGCGTTGATAACGCATCGAAACATCCTGCAATTATGTGTAAGAAGCCTGTGGTATCCATAAATTAGTGTCTAGCTAGTTTTTGTGTCTGTGCTGTACTATTATTTAAGAAAATTGTCATGTATACCTTGACCAAAATCAATTGACGTTGTTTAAGCTGTATTATTCATATTTCGCAGGTTTTTATAATTATGTCAGACATAAAAGATATCATTAAACAAACACTGTTGCTTGGCCGGCTTGATGATGAATGCATACGTGTTTTTGCGGATAAGGCGCAGCGTATCAAAACGAATAAGGGGCAGGTATTGTTCATCCATGAGGATGAGGCCGAGAGTTTTTTTATAGTGGTTAAGGGCTGGGTAAAATTATTCCGTGAAACATTGGACGGAACGCAGGCGGTTGTCGATATTTTAACAACCGGACATGTCTTTGGTGAAACGTCGATTTTTGAAGACGGCTTGTATCCCTACAGTGCCGAGGTTGCCGAGAAGGGGGAGATTGTGTCGATTCCCATATCCCTGCTGAAATCGGAGATTGAGCAAAATCCAAAGTTATCGATGGCCATGCTGACATCTATGGCGAGATATAGAAAGCAGCAGGATCAGGAGCTTGAGCACCGGACAATCCAGAACGCATCGCAGAGGATAGGATGTTTTCTTCTTCGCCTCGCGGACCAGGGGGCATCTGGCCCCGTCGTCATTCATCTGCCGTATGATAAAACCCTTGTGGCATCCCGTTTGGGTATGCAACCCGAAACGTTTTCCCGTGCGCTGGGCAAATTAAAACAGGCAACCGGCATCTATGTGAAGGGCGCAACAATTGAAATGGATAGTTTGGACCAGTTGGTAAATTATTCCTGTGCCGCATGTTCATCCGAATTTCCGTGCAAGGACATCGCGGCCAATACATGTAGTAAAGATTCTGGTAGCACAGATTCTGGTACGGCTAAGAAATGCCTTAACGCCTGATTATTCCGCAACATCAATGTCATACATCCATTCCCAGTCAATTTTTGCGGGGTTTTTGATATATGCGTCCGGGTCATTTACAACCATTTCCAGATACGATTTGCGGATATTCCATTTTCCATCGCAAGTATCCTGGTTTGCCAGGTTTTCCGAATTTCCACTAATGCGATCGTTTTGAAGTTTTATGATGTATGATTCTTGCGGAGTATCATCGACAATATTGACGGCAATCGTCCTGCCTTTTTGACTGTTTTGTGCCGCCCCTAACACTTGTTTATAAGGGAAACGGTCTTTGTTGGCGCGGAGCGCCGTGTTGCAAATCTCCAAATATTTTTTAAAAAGATCATGATCTGACATGCCTGTTCGTCCTTTTCGAAAAAACTCCCATGCTTACATTGTTATCCATGACGGCGGATTTGAAATTGACTTTCATCAATTGCAGCATGTTAGATGTTCCTGAAGCGGCACGTCCTCACAGACAGTAGATTTTAAGTCGCAGCTTGTATATCATAAAAAAGCTTTCCGTGACTTAACCAATACGAGTTTTGATTATTTTGATTTGCCAGTTAGTGTTCTCCTCTTGTTCACTCATCTAATTTCTCCTAACATTAACTATTATTCCTTGAATAGATACCGACCAATCGATTATGTGTAGTAGTTAATAGTGAATTAAAGAAATTCAATAAAAAGAAATAAAACCATACAAAAGAATATATTATGAACAGGTATGTATTCTCCTTAGCATTTTCAAGAAATACAAGAGAATAGAAAAAGGGAATAGTTAATACTACAAAAGCTACGCAAATTATAAGTAGTGCTATAATATAAAATTTATAAACTACTACATAATCTTCTATTCTTTTTTTGTCCCATCCCAAGAAAAATAATTTGTCATTAATTTCAAAATATTTCCCGAAAGAATAAAAGGTTTTGAATATTACAATAAAAGTGCCATTAAAAAATGTAGTAACAAACAACAGCTTATGAAAGCTGTTAGGTGCTTCCTGAAAGTTGTTTGGAAAGAAATACTCTAAAATAGAATGATAATGGTAATCGTTGCTGAAGTATTGAATGGAAGCATCAAAATTCAGAAAACCAATATCATAGGCCAATAAATTCATATTTTGTGGCAAAGCAGTAATAATAGTTGCCAGTAAAATAATTTCAAACACTCCCTTCAAAATATGCTTTGCCCTTTGGGCTTTGTCTTCTGTTAATGAAAAGCGTTTTAAAAGGGCTTTAAATCGTAAATTAAAAAAGATTGATACAAGCACTGTATAAACCAAAATCCATGGGCCAATGACGTGAAAATAAAATGCGGGAATATAGGCAAATGAAGCAACAACCGTCACGATAAAACTGATCCATAGCCATTTTTTCGATGGCTTGTTTTCTGTTGTCTCTTGCTCTGTTATGGTTTTATCCATAAATGTCACTCGTTTCTCTCCCCTTTTTTGCTGCGGTGGTACGCGCGGAAAAATGTGTTGTTATGAAATAATTATTTTTATAAATACTCATCCTGACCCTAACGAAAATAATTCTTTACGCCAAATTCAATTTGCTCAAGGAATATCTGCTTAAATGCGGATAGATTATTCTGCTCGTAAAACAGCAGCATGGCCTTTTTATAGTCAATGGAATCTACGCTGCGGTATGATAATGGGCACATACCCTCACCAATTAATAGGGCATTGCTTATCATACGGCCTGTGCGCTTGTTTCCATCTTCAAAGGGCTGAATATATGAAATCAAAGCAACCGCCAGCAGGGACTTTTCAAAGCCGTTTTCCCGCATATTGATGATGCTGCACATACGTTCCATTGCTTCTTTAATTTGATATTCATTGTCTAATGGTTTGTAGGCTGTTCCCGTAATACCAACGGTTCGCGAGCGGATGTTGCGCCCCACGCCTAAGCCCTTAATGAGCAACGAGTGAATCTCTTCAAGCAAGCGCAAGCTTAACGTCTCGGCAATGCTCTTATGCTCAAGCATGTAATCCAAAGCGTATTTATGATTAAGCAGCATTGTCGCATCCTCTTTGGGTTTACCTTCTGCCTCCTCTTTCTCTTTAAATAGGCGTTCGGTTTCCAACAACGAATACGTGTTCCCTTCAATCTGAGAGGACTTCCAGCTTAGCTCAATCGTTAACCGTTCCAGTTCTTTCTGAAACAAAGCCTCGGGGTAGTCCGAAATATTGGCCTGATATTCTTCCTTTAGCTCTTCGAGATGCTTCTTCTCATCGTCATTAAATAGCGGAACATCACCCAATAGGGATAGAATATCGGTATTAAAACGTGTTTGTGCTTTGCGTGCGTCTGGCTCTATATCAAAATAATTCGCTGCATCAATCGGCGCGAAAACGTTGTAGGCAGGTGATATTTTGTATGAGGTTGCGCGTCCCTTGCCTGTTTTAAGCAGGTAATGTTCGGCCACTAATTTCGCCAGGTCCCTGTTCAGCGTTGGGGTGCTTATATCTTCACGTAAATGCTCTTTGATTGCAGAGATGGAGGCTGTTTCCTCTGCGGTCACGATCTGTATAATCTCTTGCTGTCTCGGCGTTAGCTGCATTAAGACTACTTATCCTCTCAAAAACTTTTGGAAATCCTATCATAAATGATAGGAAAAAGAATAAAAAATGATAGGATTTGTGCATGAATTCTAATTGGATGGATTTTTAATCAGCTTTCCAAGTTTACAAACGGCCCTATATGGCCCTATGGTGGGCCCGGCCGGACTTGAACCGGCACGTCCTTACGGACAACAGATTTTAAGTCTGCAGCGTCTACCAATTCCGCCACGGGCCAGCATGAGGAAATCTCGTAATCTTATCCCTTAAAGATATTTGCCATTGTATCTTAGGGACAAACACACCTGAATAATCAAAAAAAACAACAGATAGAAAAAATATACACCTGTTCGATTTCTGGTTTACTTCTGCATATTCGGGTGCTAGCAGTTGGATTAATATGAGACCAATGCTGACCAAAACCCGTAAACAGTTTATTGCGTTTATTCTTCTCGCGTTTGTAATGCAGGCAATGATCCCCGCCGGATTTATGCCTGGCACAGATAATGACGGTAAAATGAAGATTGTCATTTGTTCTGGCAACGGTTTTGTAACAAAACTGGTGGATATTGATCAGTTACCTGCAAATGAAGATGATACGGGGCAAGGCACCGATCACGATCATGAATCATCACACTCCACATGCCCCTATACGTTTGTGATTTCAAAGGGAATGCATGGTGTGATACCAATGTACCTGCCTTTGCTAAATGGCACAAACAATGTGGCATCTTTTCCCGTTATTACGGCTTTACAAGCCATTTCCCAAAAATCTTATGAGGCACAAGGCCCGCCCGCAATCCTTTCGTAACTTAAGACAAAATATTTCAATCTTAAACCTTATGTAAGGAAAATTATCTATGTGTAGATGGCATAAACATGCGGTCAAATTGGCCGCTACAGACCCTGTGACGGGCGAATTTCACTTGGGGAAATACGCCGTTGGCTTAACGGCAATGGCTCTTTTCAGAATTGAGCAAACAAAGTGGCAAATGGCCGATCTGTTCGAAATTGATGGTTTTAATCCCGAAGAACTGATTACCGATGAGGCAAAAGCCATATTTGCACGTTCCGGCCTGGAACGTCCTATTGAGGAGGTTGAAGCATCATTGGAGGATAATATAGAGCGTATACGTGCCGCCCTTAATATCGTCGCAGATCGATGCGATTTAACCAAAGAAGGCTTAAGTATTCCGGATATTGTCACGGCGGACGGATACAAAAAAACATGCTGTGCCCCGGCCGACCCGCGTGAAAACGGACCGTTTCTGGATGCTGCCGTGGTTAACCTGTTCAAAGGATATGATGATGTAGATCGATCATACGCTAGCGGAAATCTCGAATTGATAACCGTTGACGATTTATTCGATCTTGAGAACGATAACACGGTTGCATTACATGACAGGCCGTATATAGCGCATCTGGCAGGTATCCGTCACGCAACGGAAGCGTTGCTAAACCAGCCGGGCTTACCTGAAGTGCTGGAAGACACATTCCGCGATTCAGTCGCATTTATCTGCCAAACTGCACAGGATGACTTCGACAACGGTTTCGGCCTTGACGGGGCAAGCAATTGCATCATGTGCGAAGGCGCCAAAGGCCGCAAACTGGAACGGTAAAGGAGCCAATATGAGCATAACTGCAGAAGCATTTACAAGCTGCTGTAAATGCGCACGGGATGGTTTTGGCGGGGCCGTGTTATCCCATGCGGGATGCATTGCCGCACCGGCCATTATCGGCCTGTTTGGTGGAAGCCTGTCCCATACGTTTATGGCGACGGTCATGTATATAACCAGCCCCCTTATTGCAATGGGGGCAACATGGGCCATTGACAGGCTGCGCGGCGAAACAACATCTTTGCCAAAATTATTAGGGGCGGCGTCAATTGCGTTGATCGTGGCCTTCGGTATAAACGAATTTATCGGACATGATCACGGTTTATGGCACAGCCATCCCTCATATCCCGCCGGTTTTGACCCCGATAATATGTTTATTTGCGGGCCGTCTTTCCAACAAAATGTTACTGATGCCCCGCAAATTACACCCCAATAAACAAGAAAAAACTTGATTATGTTACATTGTAACATTAGAGTGCCTCAATAAATTAAAATCGGAGGAATATATGCGTATTGCATTTTGTGGAAAAGGCGGTAGCGGAAAATCAACTGTATCCAGTTTGTATGCACGTTACCTTGCGTCAAAAGAAGCACCTGTTTTGGTCATTGACGGTGATATCAATCAGCATTTGGGTGAGGCCATCGGATTTTCCGAAGAAGAAATGCAGAACCTACCGAAATTAGGAACCGATCAAGCCGCACTCAACAAGTATGTACGCGGCCAAAACCCTGGCATTCTGGAAGAAACGCATGTTGTCGAAACAACCCCTGCCGGAAACGGATCGGGTCTTATCTGGTTTAACGACAATAATGCCGTTTTCGATACATATCAGATCGAACGTGATGGCATTCGGTTCATGTCAGTCGGCGGTCATAGTAACGAAGATGTAGGCGCAACTTGTTTTCATAAATTTACCGGAGCGTTTGGCGTGTTCCTGAATCATCTTATTGATGGGCCGGGAGAATATGTTATTGGCGATATGTGTGCGGGTGCGGACCCGTTTGCATCATGCTCCCTCGCAACACGTTTTGATGCGATTTTCCTTGTTGTCGAGCCAACGTTAAAATCAACAGGTGTCTATGACCAGTGCCGTAAATACGGCGACCCGTTCGGCGTCAAGATTTTTGTAATCGGTAATAAGGTCGAGGATGAATCTGATGAAACATTCATTCGTGATCGTGTTGGCGATTCTTTGATCGGATGTATCGGCAAATCAAATTTTGTCCGCAATATTGAAAAAGGTTTCCGTCAGGACATTTCCGAACTGGAGCCGGAACATCTTGATATTTTAAAGAAGATCAAAGACATAACAGACCGTCAGACACGCGATTGGGCACATTATAGAGAGGTGGGTATCCATTTCCACAAGCAGGTTGCCGAAAACTGGGGCAATGATTTGATCAACACCGACCTGATGCAACAAATCGACCCTGATTTCCGTCAAGAAGACCTTATGCAGGAACGCAGAAAGGCGGCGTAATGACTGTTGCGATTATTGGCGGTGAGGGTTCCGTTGGAAAAACAAGTGTTTTGAATTTGCTGGCGCAGCACATTGCGTTGGAAGGAAAGCCAACACTGTATATTGATGCAAACCCCGATCAAAACGGGCTGGAGTTCGGCGGCGTTTCGGATGCGCAGCGTGCCGGTATAAACGGAATTTCCAATGGGATGGAATTTCTGACATCCACCCTGGAAGGGCACAACCCACTTTACCGTGATCATCTTGATCATGTTATTTCCACATCACCGGTTACAGATGATAGTGGATTTTGGACTGCCGATAGGGATGATCCGGTCATGCAGAAATTTGCAGTTGGGCATGACGGTATATCCTTCATGCAAACGGGATCATTTACATCCGAGGATGCCGGAATTGCATGTTCACACGATAAAATCGGCCCGCTTGTTTTTATGCTTCAACGTCTTGATGACGGTTTGGACGGCAAACAGGCTACTGCGCTTATTGACTACGCGCATGGTGAAGACGGGTTTGGCACGCCGCTTTACCCGCAATCCGATCTGGTGATTGTCGTTGCACGGCCAAACAAAAAATCCCGTGATATCATGGCCAATTATCTGAGGCTTGCCGAACAGATCGGTAAAGATATCGGTCACAATGTTGAAATCGCCGTTGTTGCAAATCAACTCAGTACCGATCCGGTAAAACGGGAGCAACAAGTTGCCTATTTGAAGGAGGTTGCGGGCGATCACTATGTTGCGGGTCTAACGATGGACCCCGTGCTTGAGCGTGAGTTTGAAAACACTGCCGCATCGCTAAGCGAACTCAAGCCGGAAAACCAACATGCTATCGCCCTTTTGGCGGCGCGTATTGATGCTGCTCAGCGGGTACCTGAGCGTAAGCAGGCATGGCTACACCGTGTACATGCGGAAACGGCACCATGGTATGACAAAATGCTAGATGCCGATGGCGCAATCGCCGCACAGAACGACCACGCAGGTCACACATGCGGCCATGGCTGTAATCACCACCACCATCATCATAGGTAGAGATTATCATGCAGGCTTTAGAAAAAACGGATGAAATACATTATACTGGGGTAAGGGTTCTTTCCCCATATTGCCATCCACTGGTAAAGGATTTACTTGCGCAGCGTGATTTGCTGTTTCAACTCTCCAAATTGCATCAAGGGCCTGTGCATTTACTTCTGCCCGATATTATGGATGAAAATATCGACCGCATGCGTGACATCTTTGCAGAATATGATTTTGATACGGCCATTCATTATACGATGAAGCCGAACAAGTCGGATGTGTTTGCGCGCCAGGCCTATAAAAACGGAATTAATATTGACGTATCATCCCTTGCCGAATTGCAGGCGGCACTGGCGGCAGGCTTTAAGGGATATGAAATCGGATGCACGAATTCCAAAAACCGTCAGTATCTATGGCTTGCAATGGAACATGATTGCTTGATCAGTGTTGATAGTGTGTTAGAGCTTGAATGGATTGCCGACATGGCGCCGAAACGCCGTTTGAAGGACAGCCCCGTTCGTATTCTTCTGCGCATTGCCGATCTACAGCCGCTTGATCGCCAACTGATGAAGAAATCGACGAAGTTCGGTATCGCCGTTGCGGATCTGCCGGAATGTTACGAAATGTTGCACGACAATGATGGTGATATTGAATTTCTTGGCTTTCATTTCCACTTCTCCAACCCGTCTGCCGATTTGCAGGCCGGATATTTGGAACATGCATTGCGGTTAACCGAAGATGCACTGACCAACGGTTTTGAACCGCAAATTATTGATATTGGCGGCGGTTATCGCGATCGTGTGCTTGAAGAATCGTCCGCATGGGAAGGGTTTGTTGAAAATGTTGAAAAATCCCTCGTCCAACAAAATGACACCGGCATATGGGCCAATAAGGCCTACGGCATGTATTTGAATGAACGCGGTCGTATATCAGGACGTGATAAAATTCAAAGCATGGGGTCGGCCCATAGCACAATATCGTATCTGCAAGATATGTTTGAAAATACATCACTTCGGGAACGCCCCTTAAAAGATTATATCGCTGAAAACCTGCTGACCATCATGGTGGAACCCGGACAAAGCCTGCTTCACCAATGCGGAATATCTTTGTTTGATGTGAAGGGCGTCAAAACAACACCGGGCGGCGATAATCTGATTATGCTGGATGCAAGTGTATACAATATCGGGATGCAGTTTAAGGAACCGGTCGGTGATTTTATCCTTCTGCAGCACAGTGACAATGTTAACGCCGCAGATGAACCGTCAAACGCGTATGTGGTTGATAACATCTGCAACGAAAATGGCATTGTATGCAAACGCCGCATGACATTCCCCGCCATGCCGCAAGAAGGTGATTTACTGGTTATGGTAGATACGGCCGGTTACGTATCAGATTTTGAGGATGCGCAGCCGCACAGACATCCGTTAGGAAAGAAATTTGTTGTTACCAAGGATGATAACAAATGGGCATTTTGCAGCGAAGAAAACTACTGGCCAAACGCCTGATTATAAGTAGGCCGAGTTATAAATTTGTGAAGAGGATATAGATATGATCGTAAACCATATAAAAGATTTAATCGGCAACACGCCCATCTTGAAAATTGATCGTGCGGTGACGGGCCTGAAAAATATCGATCTATACGTTAAACTGGAAACGCAAAATCCGTTTGGGTCACTGAAAGATCGTGTGGCAAAGGCACTTCTGGATGAAGTTTTGGACGAGGCAAAAGCAAAAAACAAAACAATTGTAGAGGCATCAAGCGGCAATACGGCAAAGGCGCTAAGTGCTCTATGCGGTGTTGAGGATTTATCATTTAAGACGATCACAAACCGTATCAAGCAGCCTGAGGTACGCATGATCCTTCAGCTTATCGGTGCGGATATTGAGGAACTGCCTGGCGTATCGGAATGCCCGGATCCGAATGATCCTGACGATTTTACAATTCTGGCATCGCGTCTTGCACAGACCGAACCTGACAAATACCACTACACAGACCAATATTTTAACGAACGTAATTTGCAGGCGCATTATGAAACGACAGGAAAGGAAATTGTCGATGACTTGGGCAGCGTTGATTTCTATTTTGGTTTCCTAGGAACATGTGGATCCAGCATGGGCATCGCGCAATATTTAAGGGATCATAATCAGGACACACAGGTATGGGGCGTTGTCACATCCGAGGGTCACCATGTGCCGGGCGGGCGGAATATAAATGAACTTTGGGAAGTTGGATTTTTCCGTCAGGATTTTTACACCGGATTGATTGACGGAACATCCCTGCATGCGGTTGAGGGCATGGTTGATCTAAACCGTAAGTGCGGAGTCTTATGCGGCCCAACAGCGGGACTAAGTTATTACGCCGCCCTTAAGAAATTGAGAGAAGTTGACGATGATTACGCGGGACGTGATACGCCGGCGAAGGCCGTTTTTCTGGCCTGTGACCGTGTGGAACCTTACACAAGTTACATCAAAAAACTGAAACCCGATTTATTCCAAACCGCCACTGGACCAAGGGTAACAGTAGAGTCTCAAGATGCGGCGTTGGTTGACGCATCAAAGCAAATCACCGTGGATGAATTATCGGACACATTAAATGATCCTGCCCTGATGATAATTGATGTGCGTGGAAATTTTGCATACAAAACCGGACATATTTCAGGGTCGATCAACATTCTTGATGAAATGTTCGGTCAGATTATCGAGCAGGGTGAAGCATTCCCTAAAGATAGGAAAATTGTTGTTGTATGTTCCATTGGGAATATATCACGTAAATTCGCGGCGTTTTTGTCTTCACAAGGATATGACGCATCCTCACTGAAGGACGGTTTAAAGTCCTGGAAACGGGCCAAAAAACCAATGGAGAAATCTGTCCAGACACAAGCACTCAACCGGACAATAAACAGAGAAGCCGCATAAATATGCATGCGAAATACGCAAATTATATTGAAACGCCTGTTACCCCGTATCGACACGCGATTTTTAGCAAGCTTATCCGTAACATCACAGGCGGAACCGTATGTGATCTGGGATCGCATGCCGTGGGCCATTACTGGGCACTTGGTTATGCCGAACGCGCGGACGACATTAGTTTCTACGACATTGCGCAAGAAGCCTTGGAGATTCAGCAGCGCACCATCGATGGATTATCTCCGGATGAATTAATCAGCCGTTATGGTGATACATTGGCATTTTTGAAGGACGAAAATATTGCCAGTGGTGATCCGGAACAAATGGCATTCGCGATTCATGATAAAATCAATACACTCGAAAAATTCGATTTTCTGAATGATGAGCCGCATGAACGTTTTGACTTTGTCTTGGCTGTTGAAAGTCTGGAAATTGTCCGCACGCCCGATGAATTCGCAAAGGCATTTCAAAGTGTTCGTAATCTTTTGAAAGAAAACACGGGGCAGTTGCTTGCCGTCATTGTGCCGTATGTATCGAATGATAATAATGTACAAACCCTTTGTGAATCCGGTCTGGAAGGAACACTTAATCCCGGCCTGAAAGAAATACAGGAAGCACTCAAGAATACTGATTTCAAACATGCGTCGGTTGAGACCGTAAAAACGTATATGGAGAATTATCCAGATGCCTATTTCATCTCTGCCAGCCACTAACATTTCATATATTGGTACACCGCCGTTGAAAGAACGGTTTCCGGCGCTCGTAAAAAATCCGGATGTCATTTATTTCGACAATGGGGCGACAACACAAGTGCCCAATGCGGTTCTATCTGCCGTACATGAATATGCTGGATCGGGCGCAGCGAATCCCGGACGCGGCTCATATGACTGGGCAGACGATGCAAATGAATATGTTCAGGAATGTCGGTCCATTATCGCAAACTTCATTGGTTTGTCTGGTGAAAACGGTGTTGTTTTCACAAGCGGTACGACCATGTCACTCAATATGGTTGCACAAAGCTGGGGCAGGCATGTGCTAATGCCGGGCGATGAAATACTGCTGTGCCTATCGGATCATCACAGTATGACATTGCCATGGGAAGAATTGGCTAAAGAAAAACAGCTTGTCATCCGTCCTTACCATTTGCACGCCAACGGCAGTATCAATCTTTCCGATCTTCAAGGCCGCGTTACTGACAAAACAAAATTGTGCTGTGTCACGCATATTAATAACACGGCGGGCTGGATAAACAATCTAACCGCCATACGGGATATTTTGCCGGAACATGTATTTTTGAACGTCGATGCTGCACAAGGTATCTCGCATGTACCCATCCAGATGGATCGACAAGGCATCGATTTTTTAAGTTTTTCGGGACATAAAATGTTTGCATTCGGGGGCATTGGGGCCTTGTGCATATCAAAACGGGTTCAGGATAACATGCGTCCCTTATTTTATGGTGGCGGGATGGCGGAATATGCCAAATCGGATCCGATTTATAAAAAACTTGAGGCTGGAACGTTAAATGTAGCCGGAATTGTATCCCTGAGCGCCGCCTGTAAATTTATCGAGGATACACGCGCGCAAAACCCCTTATCATCCCTAACACGTCATCTTTATACACTGTTTCTATCAAACCCCAGAATTGATCTGCTCTACGAACAAAAACCGTATGCGCTTGATCATTTATCGGGAATTCTATCATTTACCTTGGAAGGTTTTGATAGTGGTGAAGTGGCCGACATTTTGAACGAATACGGCATTTTTGTTCGCGCCGGACGTCACTGCGCCGGCGTAAAAGACAGTGTTCGCATTAGCCTGCAAATTTACAACACAGAAGATGAAATAAACACATTATATAACCTTTTAGAAACCATATATGAAAGCCATGCCTGATATCTTTGCTGTTAATAATCTTAAAAAATCATATGACGGGAAAGACATATTAAATGTGCCGTCTTTCAATGTAACGGGTCATACATTGCTGCTTGGCCCATCGGGGTGCGGAAAAACGACATTGATGAATATAATGGCGGGATTGCTCCCCTCCTCCTCCGGCGAGATAACGTTTGAGGGCACAAATTATTCAACTTTTACCGATACGCAACTTGACGATCTAAGGGCTAAAAACTTTGGTTTTGTGTTCCAGCGCATGCATATGATTGGCCATTTAAACGTCATGCAGAATATTGCCCTGACACAAACAAAATATGATCCGGACCGTATCAAGCAATTGATGAGTGATCTTGGCCTGTCTGGAAAAGAAGAACAAAAAGCATCGGATTTAAGTGTCGGGGAAATGCAGCGTGTGGCCATCGCCCGCGCCGTTGCCAATAACCCGAAGGTCATTTTTGCGGATGAACCAACATCCGCCCTTGATGACAAAAACACAGAGAGTGTTATGGATTTGATTTTCACCCAAGCGAAAAAAACAAACGCAACGGTTATAGCTGCAACACACGATAGCCGTATTAAAAAACGGTTCGACAATGTTCTGGAGATGTCGTCATGAATGATCTAACTATTATCTTATCATCTTTAAAATCACGGTGGCTTAACACCACGATGTCCGTATTTCTAACGGCATTTGGCGTTATGTTATCCCTTCTGATAGTTCAGTTTAGCAGTCATGTTGAAAACCGGGTCAATGCGGATGGGCGGGGCATTGATATTGTTGTCGGTGCAAAAGGGAGCCCGTTGCAGCTCATTTTATCCTCTGTCTATCACATTGATATTCCCACCGGAAATATACCGTATGATGAGGCCGAGAAATGGATGAAGCATCGACATGTTAAAACGGCAACGCCGCTTGCGCTAGGAGATAACTGGAAAGGATACAGAATTGTTGGCACAACACCGGATTACCTTCATCATTACAATGCCAATCTTCTGGAAGGGCGATTGTGGCGTAAGCCGTTTGAGGCCGTTGCAGGTTCAAAAACCGACCTAAAAATGGGAGATACGTTCAAGGGTGCGCACGGCCTTACCGAAGGTGGACATGTCCACGATGAAGAGCAATATGTAGTGGTTGGTATTACAAAGGAAACAGGGACTGTCATAGACCGTCTTATTTTAACGTCACTTGATTCCGTGCTGAATATTCACGGTCTGGCTGGTGTAGAGGATTATCACGACGATCATCATCACGGCGGAGAACATGATCACCACGACGAAGAGCATGACCATCATGACGAGCACGACGATCATCACCACGACGAAGAGCATGACCATCATGACGGGCACAACGATCATCATGACGAGCACGATGACCACGGGCATCATCATGAGCATACTGGTGAACCGGAAATTACGGCGATTTTAATGACAACAAAGTCACCTATCGCGAATATCAATATACCCCGTATTATTAACCGTGAAACAATACTTCAGGCGGCAAATCCGGCACTCGAGATGGCCCGTCTGACAAGTATGCTTGGCCTTGGTTCAAGAAGTTTTACGGCCCTATCAGTCCTTCTTATTTCGATTGCTGTGCTGAATATTTTTACCGGGCTGGCCGGAAGTTTGGAAAACCGTATGGGTGACTTGGCCGTTTTACGCGCCGTGGGTTATTCCAAAAAACGTATTTTCAAGATCATCGCTTCGGAAGGAATGATGATTGTGTTGGCCGGAACAATACTTGGTTTCCTAATGGGATTGGCAGGGTTTAATATAATGGCCGAGATTGTTACGCCGCTTGGGGCCAGCGGCGCAAGCATTCATTTTACATTTAGTTTTGTATTGATCTTTATATCTGTACTTTTGGCAGGGTTTATTGCAACGTTGCTGCCTGCAATACGCGCATCAAACGTTGATGTTGCACGCCAGCTATCGCATAATGCCTAAAAAAATTATATGCGTGCTGAACGTTTAAAACGGATTGGTAAAATCATTGTGAAATCTATTTTTGCACTTCTGATAATGGGTGTGATCGGCATGCCATTCTTTACGGGCGGTCTTAAAGACCCCGGTAATCCATTATCGCATAAGAAAGTTACCGGATTCGATTCATACGTCCGTAAGGTGTTCATGCAGGAAAGTGAACCGTCCGAAAAAATATTTACGCTTGATGATCTTCTTTCCAATATTGAAAACTTTGTAAGGACGCCGGACGGTGGCACAAAATGGGATATGTTTGGCAGAACCATACAAATACCTTATTCCTACCATGATAAAGATGGTATTGAGTGGAGCGGGGTTCGCCCTGATTTCCCGGACGAATTAAAACAACTTGATGGGATAGAAATCATCATTCAGGGGTTTATGTTTCCACTCGATCCGACCGAAAAACAAAAACTGTTTTTACTTGGCCCATTTCCTGTTTCCTGCCCATATCATTATCATGTAACGCCAAATTTGATTCTGGAGGTTCACGCAAGACATCCCGTTTTCTTCACCTATGATGCGGTAAATGTAAAAGGAACGCTCGAACTCGTTCCGAAAGACGATGAATACAACGTCTTCTTTCGTCTCAAAAACGCAGAATTGCTGGAATGAATCAAAAATCTACTTGGCGTAGTGGTGGGCCCGGCCGGACTTG
>JAUICS010000264.1 GCA_030427765.1 Alphaproteobacteria bacterium | reverse complement strand
CATGATTCGTTTTTAATTTTCAAAGCGGAGTCAATAAATGAAAGCGGATTCATTTTCTTCATCCACATCAAACGCATCTATACATTTAATCCTTGGTGATTGCATTGCCGAAATGAAGAAAATTCCAGATGAATCTGTTGATATGATATTCGCGGACCCGCCGTATAATCTTCAACTTGGTGGAGATTTGCACCGCCCAGATAACTCAAAGGTTGACGCCGTAAATAATGACTGGGACAAATTCGATAACTTTCAGGCATATGACCAATTTACAAATAATTGGTTATCAGAGGCCCGCCGTATTTTAAGGCCTAACGGAACTATCTGGGTGATCGGGTCTTATCACAATATTTTCCGTGTAGGATATTCTCTGCAAAACCTTGGTTACTGGGTTCTAAACGATATTATCTGGCGCAAAAGCAATCCAATGCCGAATTTCCGGGGTAAGCGTTTTACAAATGCCCATGAAACAATGATTTGGTGTTCAAAATCAGAAAAATCCAAATACTGCTTCAATTATGATTCCATGAAGGCAATGAATGAAGACATTCAAATGCGCAGTGATTGGCAGCTCCCGATTTGTAATGGAAATGAACGTATCAAGGCCAAGGATGGACAAAAGGCCCACCCGACACAAAAACCCGAATCGTTATTATCACGTGTTATTATTGCCTCGACAAATGTCGGTGATGTTGTGTTTGATCCATTTTTAGGTAGCGGCACAACCGGTGCAGTTGCAAAACGTTTGCAGCGTCATTTTATCGGTATTGAGCGCGATGAAACATATTATCAGATTGCAACTGAGCGTATTGAAAATACGGATGTCATTACCGAAGACGACGTATTGCAAAGTTTATCAAGCACAAAACAGCAAAAGCCGCGTATACCATTCGGCTGGCTTATCGAAAGTGGTATGCTTCGTCCCGGAACTCAGCTTTATGACACAAAGAAGCGCTTTGAAGCAAAGGTAAGTGCGGATGGCTCACTTTATGCCGCATCCCAAAACGGGTATTCGCATCGCGGCTCCATTCATAAGGTAGGCGCGGAATTACAGGGTGCGCCATCATGTAATGGCTGGACATTCTGGCACGTCCGTAAAGGCGACAAACTGGTCCCAATTGACCATTACCGTGAAACATTACGGCAACGTATGGCCACGGACCAAGCGCCACAATCTATTCAGTAGCCATATTACTTATGACAGAGTTACCTTACACAAAGGTGTTTGTTCGTGATCTTCAGATACCCATGTCGATCGGCATTTATGCGCATGAGCGTGATAAAAAACAAAACGTGCTTATGAACATTGAGGTTTGGGAAACGTCTTCGGATGTAAACGGGACACGATCAGTCGAAAATGTCATTGATTATGATGTTTTAAGAAATGTGCCGAAAGACATTGCAGAATCTGGCCACATAGATTATGTCGAAACGTTTGTAGAACATGTTGCGGATGAGTATCTAAAAGACCGGCGCATTGCGGCCGTTCGCATCAAGGCTGAAAAGACGGAAATATTTGATGATGCGGAGTCTGGCGGTATCGAGATATTTCGAACAAGGGCTTAGAGTAAGAATTATTCAATATAATCCTTGGCCCATAACAGGTCTTCACCGCGCGTATCCGTATATATTTCAATACGGTCGACACGTCCGATAAATTCACCGTAATATTTACCGCGGTTGCTGTAATACATACGGCTGAAGGCCGACGTCGTCAGATAAAAATGTATATAGACTGGTCGCTGGTAATAGAACATTTGCTGCTTATTTGTCATGTCCTGATACTTGCTAACCGAACCATCAATGAATTTCTGTGCACGATCACGCGGGACATAGATGGAAATAAGGTTTAACGGTTTTTCTAAGTTCAGAATGGCATTTTTTGGAAACCCTTCTAAATCATAACGTTCAAAACATATTTCGGCGCGTGAATCGTTGTTTGACATTTGCAGGCGTCGCACACCGATGAATTTATCTTCTTCGTGAATTGGAAATTCCTGCTTACCAAAATCATAACGTTGCAGCTGCAATTCCGTTTTAAAGAAGAATTTTTGCGGGATACTGTCGACTGATTCCCGCAGAATTTCTTTTGTTGCGTCACGAATATTCTGCCATTCAAATTCATTGTGGTAAAACCGGGAATAAATACCGCATTCTGTGATCTTGAGATAATTATCCAGATACTGCGGGTTACGAAGGTCATTTGCACCCATTTTCCAATACAAATTGGCTAAATTCTTGATTGTTGGTTTTACGTAGTCGCTTTTATTAATTTTTGATTCTTGCTGGCTTTCATCAACCGCAATCGGGTTAGAAGAAAAATCCTCTTGTTCTTCCGCCCGCAGATTCTCTGCGTAAATAAAGGAAATCAGGAATAATAGAGCTGCAAGATATTTCATCATATATATAACTGTAGAGCCTTCATAAGTGATTATTCTCTATATAATATTTCATTTTAAGGCCAAAAAGCAAAGATCACCTTAATGATAATTTTAAAACTTTCCGGAAAAGGGTTGGAAATTCCTCAATATTAAGGTCTTTATGATTTGCCCAGATAAATCTGTTTTCTTCGGATATCTTTGGTTTTGAATGGATGTTGGTAACAATTACATCCAGATACAGATGGAAGTGGGAAAACGTATGTTTGATGGATTGTTTGTGTGTTTTTCTTTTTAATTCTTTTATTTCAATATCTTTTATAATTTTGTGAAGGTTGTTTCTTAATTCTTCATTCTTTTCATGCCACGACGTTGTTGGCAATCCGAGCATGCCACCGAGCATTTGATTCTCCGGTCGCCGTTCAAGTAATATCTGCCCATCTTGTGTCAGAACGATATAAACCTTTCCATGCCGTGTTGGTATTTCTTTTTTCTTCTTCCACGGGATATCATTTTGAATGTTTTGCTCATAGGCCAAACAGAATTGTATGACAGGGCATGAGCCACATAACGGGTTTTGAGGACGACAAACCGTTGCGCCTATATCCATAAGGGCCTGCGCCAAATCCCCCGGCCTGTCTATTTCATCACGACAGAGATAATCGGCGTATACACGGATTTCGGGTTTTGATTCCGGAAGTGGCGTTTGAATGGCCGCAAGGCGGGTACAAATGCGCTCAATATTACCATCGACAACGACGGCGGGCTTATTAAAACCGATGGCATATATGGCAGATGCTGTATAGGGCCCTATTCCG
>JAUICS010000263.1 GCA_030427765.1 Alphaproteobacteria bacterium | reverse complement strand
TAAATGCACCAACCAGTTTAATGTGCTTGGATAGCAACATGCCGTTACCAAATACATCGCCGCCCATATCTCCCACACCAATGACTTCGAACGGCTGGGACTGTGTATCATGGCCGAGTTCACGGAAATGACGTTTTACGGATTCCCATGCGCCGCGTGCGGTAATGCCCATGGCCTTATGGTCGTATCCTGCGGACCCGCCTGATGCGAATGCGTCGGCAAGCCAGAAGTCATATTCTTTGGAGATACTGTTCGCGATATCGGAGAATGTTGCGGTTCCTTTATCGGCCGCAACAACAAGATACGGATCTTTCTCATCGCGGATGACAACATCATTCGGATGAATGATTTTGTCACCCCGTTTTGTGTCCGTTATATCAAGAAGCGCACGAATGAATATTTTATAGCATTCGACACCCTCTTTGAAAAACTCATCGCGTGATCCGCCAACCGGCGGTTTCTTAACAATGAATCCGCCCTTCGCACCCATCGGAACGATTACGGAGTTTTTAACGGTTTGTGCCTTCATCAGATCGAGAATTTCTGTACGGTAATCTTCATGGCGGTCGGACCAGCGAATACCACCGCGTGCAATTTTATCACCGCGAAGATGAATACCTTCAACACGTGGTGAATAAATGAATATTTCACGGAATGGTTTTGGCAGCGGCATATCCTCGACCGAGCCACTATCGATTTTTACAGATAAATAAGTTTTGTAATTGCCGTCTGCATCTTTTTGGAAGTAGTTTGTGCGTAATGTGTTTTCGATAAGTGCCGTTACTGTGCGTAAAATTTTATCCTGATCGACGGATTCAACGGCATCCAGTTCATGGTCAATTCCAACACCGCACCCTGCAGCATAAATATTTGCCTGATTACCATTTTTCGGGTCGTGATAGGCCTTGAATAAATCAACGATAAGACGCGAAATTTTTGGATGTGATGTTAATGTACGTTCAATGTATTGGCGGCTGTATGGGAAACGTATCTGCAGCATATAACGGATATATGTGCGGGGTATAATAATTTCCCGCCATGTCATACGGCTGCTTAAAATTAAACGGTTCAGGGAGTCGTTTTCGGCGCGTCCTTTCCAAATCTGCATAAGAGCATCTTCGAAAAGCGGCTTTATATCTTTCAAGTCAGAGTCATACACTTTGGTTTCAGTTTCTACCAGAAAGTCATGAATCATCGCGTTCTTTTTTGTGCCGGATGTGTGGATTTCATATGGCTGTTCACCCAGAACTTTAAGGCCGAGATTTTCAAGAATGGGCAGAATGGATGATAGTGTAAGCTTGTCCCCGACCTTATAAATTTTAAGGGATAACTGGTTGCTTTCCATATCTTCCGGACGGTTCAGGTTTAAGCTAATGTCACCGTCGTTGTATGCGTCCTCCAATTTATAAAGATCGTGAATGGCCTCTGACGGCGCGACGTGTTCTTTATATTCAACAGGGAAGGCGTTTGTGTATTTTTCTGCCAGACGCCCACATTCCGATACGTTGTCGCATGTTCTGTCAATCTGATGGGATAGTTTTGAACGCCAGGGATGACATTCTTCTATGACCGTATTCTCTATTTTCTTTGCGTCGAAATCGCGTTTTCCGGCCTTCGGTGTCGAGATAATATAAAGCACCCTTGCGAGTTCGGAATCATCCACGTTGTACTGGAAGTTTATGCATTCGCCATCAAGTTCCTGCTCAAGCACCGACTGGATTTTTAAGCGCAGACGTGTTTCATAACGTTCCTTCGGAACGTATGTTAGGCAAGATACCGTTTCGGTGAACACATTCGCACGTATGAACAGGGCGATGCGCGGCCGGTGCTGCAAACGAATGATATCGAGGGATGTTTCAAGCAGTAAATCTTCTTTTATTTGTAACAATTCATCACGTGGATACCGTTCGAGAACATGGCATAGTGCCTTATAGTCATGACCCCCGCCAAGGAAGCCGGATTTTTCAATGACGCGTTCCGCCTTGTTACGGACGTATGGAATATCTTCGATGCTTCGTGAATATGTTACGGCGGTAAACAGGCCAACGAAAACGCGTTCAAATGCCGGTTGTCCATCCTCACCAAAATGAATGATAGAAATACAATCAAGCGGAACCGGTCTGTGCACAGTTGATGGCGTTTTTAACTTTGTTACCAGAACCGGCGTGGATTGATCGTTGTTTTTGTGTGACCATCGCGGTAGTCCTTCGTCATCAAAATCAAATGTAATGCCGTTTTTGTCAGACCGGATAATGCCAAGACGGTTTGTTGGTTCTTTACTGTTTTTACCTAAATCGAAATCGCATGCGCCAAGCAACGTGAAATTGTGATCATGCAAATATTTAAGGAAAGATTGGAATTCGCCCAAACGCTGGATGTCAAAACGGGCTTTTACCCTCTCAAGCGCCTGAATGCTGTCTTCCATTTGCTGGCGCATATTTGTCCAGTCACGGTTGGCAGATTGTGTGTCATATAGAACGGATTCAAGACGCGCTTGAAGGGCCGTCATTTCTTTTTTGCTTAGCGTATTATGAAGAATGATGTGTATATGTGATTCCGCCTGGCGTGACGATCCGTCAAAGGACATGCGCGGATGAATGAATTTTTCAATGGAATAACCCGAACGCGTCAATTCTGATGATGTGGTGTCGATCAGGAATGACATATCCTCTGACACGATACAGACACATGTTTTGTTGGTTTTCTGGCCATTTTCCTTGGATGAAAGTGTTGAGATATTTACGACAATTTCGCCGGCGTTACGTTTTACCGAAATATCGAAATGTTCTTTTACAACGGCGTTAAGGTGAGCTTTCGTGAATTGATCAGTGTCAACATTATCAATTTGACTGATAAATTTTTCTGAGAAATTTTTTAGGTCCGCTACCGGATTTTTTGATAAATCCTCGGCAATATTTTTCTTTGTACCGCTACTCATTACACTTATGTTTTTGTTATCTATTTTCTATCACGTTATTCCTAATCACATGGCATATCAAGCCACAAAATCCTTTTGTCTCTATATCGGCGCTGTTGCTTTTTCCAGCCAGATTTTCTTTTTATCCTCCAGAAATGAGGATAATTTCAAAAATACATTTTTATGGTAATTATTGAGCCAGCGTTTTTCATCCTGTGAGAGCAAAGTAACATTTATCAATGATGTGTTGATCGGGGCCAGTGTAATGGTATCAAATGCTA
>JAUICS010000262.1 GCA_030427765.1 Alphaproteobacteria bacterium | reverse complement strand
CCAGTATCGATGTTCGTCTGTATATGTCATGAAAATTTAGTCTATATCGGAATCTGTTAAACGTACCTGAAGGTCGCTTAATTCATGCAGGAATTCATTGAAATCTTCCGGACGGCGGAAATCTTTGTAAACCGAGGCGTAACGCACAAAACCAACTGTATCCAATTGGGCCAGCGCCTTCATCACCAATTCACCAACCTTTTTGCTTTCGATTTCATGATCGCCGGTTGTTTCAAGCTGACGCACGATTGAATTTGCCGATTTTTCGATGGTTTCAAGCTCTACCGGACGTTTTTGCAGGGCAATCTGCATAGATTTGATGATTTTATCACGGTTAAACACTTGTTTACGGCCATCGGCCTTCACAACCGTAATTTCACGAAGCTGCACACGTTCAAACGTTGTAAAACGCGCCCCGCACGACGGGCAGGCACGGCGACGGCGAATGGCCGAATTATCCTCGGTCGGACGCGAATCTTTTACCTGTGTTTCTTCATTTCCGCAAAATGGACAACGCATTTTCTGTTCCTTTATCCAAAAAACAGAAATAACCGATTGCCCCAAAAATGCAAGGCTGGATTAAACGAATGGATTAATGTGTGGCCTTGGCCGCTGCATTGGTTTCAGGCTGACCAGACATCTCGCCATTATCGTCGTTCAGTGCATTATCCTTTGTCGCGTTTAAGACAAGCTGCATAATATCCTTTCCCCATTTCGCAAAATCATCAGGTTGTTTTTCCGCGATTTCAGGGAGGATTAAAAACAATGTTTCCAGATATAGCTCTTCCAGCTTTTGCATCTTTTCATACAATGTATCTGTATCAACGGCTTTGGTATCCAGAATATCGTGCTGCGCATGCTTTAGCGCTTTTGAGTAATCCTCGGGCACAGAATACCCGCTAACCCAGCGTTCAGCCTTACATAAAAATGCAAAACGATATCCGAATGTTTTTGCAAGTGCCGTGATCCGGGAAATTTCCGTTTCAAACGAAACATATATATCGCTCATGTCACCCTATAATGTTTTTTGGGATTAAACATATTGCAGGACATAATGTCAACAAAAACGGTTATTTTTAGGCATTAGAAACCCTAAAAATGTGCATTTTAAAATTCAATTTATTCTTCTATACCGTCACGGGAACGATGAAAATCCCAAATATCATCAGGAACAGGCGTCGCAGATTGCCACATAAACTCAAACTGCTTACGAAATGTTTTCGCAATATCATGGTTTCGAATAACGATAAGGCGCATCGGCGGCCCCCACAGCAACATGGCAACATTGTCACCATAAACGGCAAACGGCATCTCACTGAAAAATTCATCCGAGCTCCAGCGGAAAATATTACGCTGCGCCATAAAGGTGGTTTCCTGATCCTTGATAAGACAACGTTCACAAATATTACGGCGCATCGCCTCTTTTTCAAATCGCCTGTATATTTCCAGACGTTTTCCCATCATGTCACCAACACGATTATTACTTATACCGTTGAAAACAACCTCGCCGTCCCCTTCCGGAAATGCGGTCAAGAATTCATTGTAGTAAGCTTCAAGGCATTTCGCCCCTTCAAAACGGTCAATTTCAAGGCGCTCGCCTTGCAAACGAACGCCTTTCGCGTCAAGAAATTCGACACCGGCATCCTCCAGCGCCTTTTGAATAGACAGCATTGTATCCAGTTTCGGGTTTGCCACACCGCGTTCGATATTATTAAGCGCGTTTAAGGATAAACCCGCGTGTTTGGCGAGTTCCTTCTGGCTCCAGTCCAAAAGGGCACGTCCCGCACGTATTTGCTCACTACTGATGGTCATCATTAGTGATCACGCTTGGCTGGAAAACGTTGGCAAAGTTCCTTAACCGATGCGCGGACCTTTTCTTCAACGGCCGCATTGCCATCTTCACCATTGGCAACCAGACCATCAAGCACCTCAACAATCAATTTACCAACCTGTTTGAACTCAGCTTGACCAAATCCACGTGTTGTTCCAACCGGCGTTCCCAGACGTACACCGCTTGTTACCATCGGTGGCTGCGGGTCATCCGGCACTGCGTTTTTGTTACATGTCAAACCTGCACGTTCCATGGCTTTCTCCGCAGACGCACCTGTCAGATTCTTCGGACGAAGGTCAAGAAGAACGATATGTGAGTCCGTACCGCCGGATACAACACCGTATCCGCCTTGTAGCAATTCATCGGCCAAAACCTTTGCATTATCAATTATGGCCTTCGCATATGACTTGAATTCCGGCTTAAGCGCCAATCCGAACGCAACCGCCTTCGCCGCAACAGCATGGCTTAGCGGCTTGCCTTGAAGACCAGGGAATACGGCAGAGTTAATCTTTTTACCCAAGTCTTCGTTGTTCGACATGATCATACCGCCGCTTGGGCCACGCAGTGTCTTGTGTGTTGTGGTTGTCACAACATCGGCATATTCCATCGGGCTCGGGTATACACCGCCTGCAACCAAACCGGCGTAGTGTGCAATATCCGCCATCAAATATGCGCCAACTTCATCCGCGATCTTGCGGAAACGGGCCCAGTCAATAACACGTGGATAGGCAGATGCGCCACAGACTATCAATTGCGGCTTATGTTCTTTTGCTAACGCCTCAACCTGATCATAGTCGATAAGGGCATCTTCTTTGCGCACCCCATACTGAATGGCATTAAACCATTTACCGGACATGCTCGGCTTTGCACCGTGCGTTAAGTGTCCGCCTTCGGCCAATGACATACCAAGAATTGTATCGCCCGGCTTCACAAGCGCAAGAAACACGGCCTCATTCGCAGATGCACCAGAATGTGGCTGCACATTTGCAAATTTACAGTTAAACAGTTTCTTCGCACGCTCGATGGCTAGTTCCTCGGCCACGTCAACGTATTCACAGCCACCATAATAACGCTTACCCGGGTAACCTTCCGCGTACTTGTCGGTCATAACAGACCCGAGCGCATCCAAAACAGCCTGCGCCGTCATATTTTCTGACGCGATCAATTCAATATGCTCATCCTGACGACGACGTTCATCCTGAATGGTCTGGAATATTTCCGGATCAACCTGTTCCAAGCGATCATTGTAGTGTGTGTACACCTCATTATCCAATTTCTCTGCTGGCATGCTCATAACTATTTCCTTTACTCGTTATCGTTCCAAAAAATTAACCACTTGAAATAATTTTGGGGTCATACCCCCAAAACA
>JAUICS010000261.1 GCA_030427765.1 Alphaproteobacteria bacterium | reverse complement strand
ACTATCTTCTTGAACGGCTTCCTGATTGGCAATTTTGCGGGCGTTTTCAAGGCGGCTTTCATAACGGCCGGACAAAACGAATTGATCCAGAAGGATCATGATAACAATGGCAATAATAAGAAAAAGAGCGTAATTTTTACGGGGATTATTTTTTGGGCTTTGGGACTTCATTATACTCTGAGCTTACGTTATAAAGGAGCAAAATAATAGGCGGGATAAATCCGTTTATAAGTTTTGGGAAAAAGCTTGGAAAAACCTGTGGAAAACGAATCACTTTTTCCAATATAACTGTTAAATGCGTTTTTGCAAAGCCTAATGTCGAAAAGAGTGCATCACATGAATCATATGATTCTCATAGATAATTACGATAGTTTTACTTACAATTTGCTGCACTCATTCGCCAAATTCGATGTGCCGGTTGATGTCGTTCGGAACGATATAAAATCACCGGAAGAAATTTTAAAGAGTCAACCATCCGCCATAATCATTTCACCCGGCCCATGCACACCGGATGATACGGGTATCTGTCTTGACCTTATGAAACTGATTGAGGAAAACGCCGTGCCGTTATTCGGTGTCTGTCTGGGGCATCAGGTAATCGGCCAGTATTTCGGGGCGAATATCGTCCGCGCCCAAACTCCGATGCATGGGAAGTTAAGCACGATAAACCATTTTAATAAGGGCGTGTTTAAGAACATCCCCGCAAACGATGTTGTAACGCGTTATCACTCGCTGATCATTGACCGCGGCAGCCTGCCTGACACGCTTGAGGTAACGGCCGAAACCGATGACGGCATTATCATGGGGGTGCAGCATACATCACTTCCCATCCACGGCATTCAATTTCATCCGGAAAGCATTGCCACCGAAAACGGGAACCAGATGATCAAAAACTTTATCGATATGGTGGGTGCGTAATGTCAGAAAACGGCGACCAGATTTTCAAGAATGTTTTGGCCAGATTATCGCAGGGTCACGACCTGTCATCCGAGGATGCGTACCGTATCACTGCACTTATAATGCAGGGGCAATTTGACCCCGCGCAGGCCGGTGCATATCTAATGGGACTATCGCAAAAGGGCGAAAAACCTGACGAAATCATCGGCGCCGCCCGCGCGGTGCGTGAGGCCGCAACAACAATCACTGCACCCGATCATGTGGTCGATTGCTGCGGCACCGGCGGTGACGGGTTAAAAACTTTCAATATCTCGACCGCCGTATCAATCGTCAGTGCCGCATGCAGAATTCCAATGGCAAAACACGGCAACCGCGCCGCCAGTTCAAAATCCGGTACAGCGGATGTTCTAGAAAAACTTGGTGTACCCCTGACGGATGATATGGATAAGCTTCAAGCCGCATTACACGAAATCGGCTTTGCCTTTTTAATGGCGCCGAACCATCATGCCGCACTGGCGCATATCGGGCCAGTGCGAAAATCACTTGGCTTTCGTACAATCTTTAATTTGCTTGGCCCCCTCGCCAACCCCGCCGGCGCAAAAATCCAGCTTCTTGGCGTATTTGACAGAAAATGGATTGTACCAATGGCGGAGTGTTTGAAGGCCTTAGGCTCCACGCGCGTCTGGACCGTGCATTCATCCGACGGCATGGATGAAATTTCATTGTCCGGCGACACATATGTGGCATCACTTAAAGACGGCGTGATCGAAACATTCACTCTTACGCCGGATGATTTTGGCCTGCCCACATATAAAACATCGGATTATGAAGGCGGAACGCCGGATGAAAATGCCGCCGCGCTGAAGGCCCTTCTTGAAGGACAAAAAAGCGCATACCGCGACATTGTTCTGGCAAATTCCGCCGCCGTATTATTACTGTCCGGCAAGGTTGATAATATCAAAGACGGTGTCAGCATGGCCGCAGCCACAATTGATGACGGCAATGCCATCACCCTTCTGAACAAATACATTTCATTCGTATCTTAAAAAAGACAAAGGAACGCATCATGGATATTTTGAAAGAAATCTGTGACAAAAAACGCGCGTATGTGGAACATCTAAAAGCACAGACGCCGCAAAGCGAGCTTGAACAAAAAGTTCAGGATATCGAACCGCCGCGCGGATTTATAAATGCCCTGCGCATGAAAAAAGAAAAGAATGAGCCTGCAATCATTGCGGAGATAAAGCGCGCGTCACCAAGTGCAGGTAACATCCGCCCCGATCTGTCTGTCGCAGAAATAGCAAAAATGTATGAAGATAATGGCGCGGCGTGTTTATCCGTTTTAACCGACACGCCGTATTTTAAAGGGAAGGATGAAGACCTTATCACCGCGCGACAATCGTGCGCCCTGCCCGCCCTGCGTAAGGACTTCATGATCGATCCTTACCAGATTTATGAAAGCAAAAGTTTAGGCGCAGATTGCATTTTAATCATAATGGCCGCTCTCACGCACGAAGTGGCCAAGGATATGCTCGATCTATCACGAGCGCTCTCTCTCGACGCATTAATCGAAGTGCACAATGAAAAAGAACTTTTGGACGCGTTAGAGATGCAACCAGACCTGTTAGGGGTCAATAATAGGGACTTAAAGCGTCAGGTAACCGATATAGGGATCAGCATGACCCTCCATGAAAAAATTCCTAACGGCATTTTAAGCGTGTCGGAAAGCGGAATTAATTCGCCAGAGGTTTTAGGAAAACTTTTCTCTACCGGATATGACTCATTTCTGATTGGTGAACATTTTTTAAGACAACCGGAACCGCACAAAACGGTGCAAAATTTTTGCAAAAATAATGGTTAGTTTAATTGACTCTGAATGAGAACTTTAATAGAACATAGAACTATCATTTTTGAGCGGATCATTTGCAAAACTTAAAAAACAAGGTGCTTCTAACGTGTTAACAAAAAAGCAAAGAGAACTTCTCATTTACATCCATGAACGCGTTTCTACAGGGGAAACGGCTCCATCGTTCGATGAAATGAAAGATCATCTCAATCTGAAATCAAAATCCGGAATCCACCGTATTATCACGGGGCTTGTTGAGCGCGGATTCCTCGAGCGTTTACCGCACCGTGCACGTGCTTTAAATGTTGTAAAACTGCCGCCGGGTTATGAGCCGAATATTGATGCGGAGACAGCGCGTTCGGTGACAGACCATGCCGAAGATGCCAGTAACGCCGTACATGCCGCGTATGCTCTGCAACAAGGTATTTTTGAAATTCCTGTCTACGGAAAAATTGCCGCA
>JAUICS010000260.1 GCA_030427765.1 Alphaproteobacteria bacterium | reverse complement strand
CCCCTCTTTATAACCGTTATCAAAGGCTTTTACCGCTCGCCCCACGTATTCTTCCGTGTCACCGCGTCCCGCTATCCACTCATTCCGGATAGGTTTCAAGCCTTTATAAATATCGATTGTTTCATTTGGATCTGTGTAAGGGCCGGATGCATCATAAACACGAAGTGATGGTTCACCACCGGATAATTCAATTTCACGCATGCCTACACGCAAGCCGTTTTGCTCGACATAAACTTTTTTAGAGGCCGGCAACGGGCCAGTTGTTATATCAGGGGTAATTTCCAGTTCATCGCGAGGCATAATCTCTCCAATACGGTTTTGATACAGATAAATCAGCGATTTACAGGGAAAGGCGTTTCAATGAAACGTACTTGCATCCCTTCGCCAGAACTACCTGGATCAGGTGCAACGGGTATTTCTCAGCCGCCATCCATAGTTTTGGATCGGGCACCCCGAGCATTTAAAAATGATTGTGGTTAATGTGCCACGTACACAGTTTTTGTCAATGAAACATTCGGTTTCTGCTCAAAAAAATGATGCCGCCTTACGAAGAAAACCGGAGATATTTAAGAAAGATTTACGTTCGACTTGAGGAAAGCAAATACCGTTTGCAATTCTATCAAGCGCAATTTCTGGCGGGCAAAGCAAACCGGATACCGGATCAACATAACGGGGATAGGCAATCAACGTATGATACACGAGGTCCTGAAGCGATATATTTTTATGACGCCTTGGTATGTCATCATGATCATGCGTCAGCCCCCATCCTGCATAAAACGGCATACCGTATACATTTACATTCTTGCCTCGGATCAGCGCCTCAAAGCCGGCCAAAGATGTCAGAACATGAACATTATCAATACGCTCAAACAATGTATTTATAGCGATATCCGAGACAACCATATCGGCAATTTCCCCCGCGCCATCATCCTGTTTAGGAATATCATTATCACTATTTAAATCCGGGTGTGTTTTATAAACGATGTAATCATCGGGATGTGCCGCACGGATAGTTTTCAAAAGCGCAAGCGAAGTTTTTATCGCGCCTGTGCCGTATTCTATGGATGCGTCACTGTCATTCTGTCCAATGACCAAATGAACTGTTTTTCCCATCTGCGGGATGTCATACCCCTTATTGCCTACATTATACTTTGTAATATTCTGCGACCGAATTTCGGCGATAACGCTATCCGCACGGCGAATATCGTTCGGCGACAAATTGGAGTTATTCAGACGGTTTTCAAGATCGTTTTCATGACGCGCGTCATAATAAATCCCCGTAAGATCAAACACGAGTGAACCAGGCGGGTTTAAATCCTTACCCAATCCACGTGAACGAACAAAACCATCCTCCACCCTGATAAGCGGAACATCTTGGCGTCGGCATTCATTTTCCATGTCTGGTGATACTTTACTCGACCATGTAAAAAAGGGTGCGTCATTCTTACGGGCCTCTGCAATAGCCGTCTTCGCGTTCTTTTCATACAAAACGGGCTTTTCAACCTCCGGCAAGAACGCTTCGAAAACAGGACGCTTCCATTCCGATATGCCGAATGCCACACATTTGCGTTGGAAACTCTGATTGATACGAGATTTTAAGAAGGCAAGAATATCAAGGGCCGTTTCCACATCACATACGCATTGTTTATACGGGTCAATATACGTAGGATATGACACACAAGAATGGAAGAACAGAGTTTCCAAATCAACCTGTCTACGTCCCTTATCATATTCCTTTTTATCAAGTGTTAAACCGCGCCCACCGTAAAATGGTCTGCCAAAACAATGAACGTTCTTGCCCGCCAAAAGCGCTTCAAAACCAAGAGCACTGGTTATAACAAAAACATCATCCACCACATCAAAAAGTGCCCAGGCAGAATAATGCTTATCAAGAAAATGAACACGCCCAGAATTCAAAATCTGCTCCGGAATAAACTCCTTCGCCAAATAACCGTGTTTCAGAGTTACTGATCTGAAAATCTTCTTATCCGGATGTGTTTTAATCAAAATCGGTCTGTCCGGATAATCCTCGAACGCCGTTTTCAACATCAATTGAAAATCGTCGGCGTCCGCCCCGCCATATGAAACGGATGCATCATTACGTACCTGATCAACAATTAAAATGGCATTGCTTAATTTTGCCAATTCTGGGGAGAGCTTCTCAAGACCGAAATTATACTTCGTCAAACGATGTTCTCTAACAAATGACATCAACGAAATCGCCTTTGCCCTTTCGTCACTTGAAATATCCTGCTCCATCAAATAATCAAGATAACTTGCCTTCGATGTATCGTAATACACACCGACAGGGTCGCATATAAAGCTTAATTGGGCGGGTTTACGCGACGGACTTCCCACCGACCGAAAAAAACCGTCTTCCAATGCTAAATAAGGAACATTTTTTGACTTACAAATTTGTTTCGGAATAATGCTGGACGATTTATATCCCCAACCGGCAAACGCATCACATTCATTGGTGTTTTTGCGGTAAGAAAAATCATCAGCCAGATGATTAAGGAATATATCAATATGGCGGGTCTTTAGGATATTCTTAGAAAAAATACCAATCTTTTTATATGACCGATCATCCGTCATATGCAATCACTACAAACTTTCGTAAAACTCAAACGCGTCCTGCACATCCCGACATATTTTCAACTTGCCTTCATGTAACACGCCGACAATATCCGCAAAATCCTCGATGACGGTTCGATTATGTGAGATCACAATCATATTGCAACCTGTATCTTCACGTTTTTTTGCAAATGTTTCACGCACCGTGCGCTGCATTTTGTTATCACCGCCACTAAACCCTTCATCAATCAGATAGGTATCAAAATCAAACGCCATGTTTATGGCGAGTGAAAACCGTTTCTTCATACCTCTCGAATATTTTTGAAATGGAATGTCCAAATATACGCCAAGATCCGCAAACTCATCTATAAACTTTATTCGGTCTTTATAGCTTTCGTTATATAAACGACATATAAATTTTATGTTTTCTCGGCCAGTCAGTTTGGGATGTGCACCAGCGTTTCCATTCCCAATGGGCCATGATAAACTTAATCCGTTACGGCTGATATAACCTTTGTCTGGATGCTCCAAGTCCGCGAGCAAACGCATCAACGTGCTTTTGCCGGCGCCATTTTGACCAAGAATGCCAAGTGACTGATCGTGAGGAAGCTTAACACTCAGCCCTGAAAAC
>JAUICS010000259.1 GCA_030427765.1 Alphaproteobacteria bacterium | reverse complement strand
GCGGGCCGGCCGATATGCAATTTCGTGCTGCGATGTTTTGTTATCAAGCCATGTTTTTAACGCCTGAATATCCTGTTCCTTAACGGATGATCCGTCTTCAAAACGCAGCAGGTTTTCAAATAAAACTTTTAAACTTTTTGGAAGACGTGATACATCACCGATCTTTTCAATCGCCGCAGGAATTGAAAAATAATCATATTCCTGACCGTCCACGGTCAATGTTTTACGTGTATTTAATGCATCTTTCCCCGGTCTAACCATGACTTTACCTTTCGTTTGTGTAAGTTGTTTTTTAAATAAAATAGTGTGGTTAATCGTAATCTGGATTGGTGTTAATTATTTAATCGTTGCTGGCGACGCGCTCTTCCTCTTCATCAAGATTGGTATCACCATCTTCATTTTCAAGCTCCTCTTGCAGGGCCATTTCTTCAAGTTTTTCTTGTTCTTTCTGTTTTGCAACCTCTTCCTCATACTGTTTAAGAAAAATAAGACGCGTTTCGTCTAACAAGTCAAAAAAGTCCGGACGTTCCGGACGGTAATGAATATCATTGATTTTTTCGGATGTGCGCAGCTCGATATTCAGCTGTTTCATACGCTCCAGAATTTTTGTTAACGATCGCGCCTCATCCGAACTGATCTTAAGGTCTTCTACGGCAATCTTATTCTTCAAAAACCCGCCGCGAAATGCGAGCTGTATCCCCTCTAGAAACGCGGCACATACATTCAAACATGTCGTGGCATTAACCTGAAAATCCTTTTGCGCGTCCAGATTCACCTGAAACGTTGTCGTGCGTTCCGCATGACGGAATATAATACCGCAACGCCCTTTATCCTTATTCGATTGCATAACCATTGCAATGTTCGAGTCATAGTCAATTTTTACGTTTTTCTCGAGTTTCTGAAACGATTTTTCGGCCAGTTGCACCGCGTAATCATAATCACGTTTGTTATACACTTCACATTTTTCAATGATGTCCAGAAGCGGGTGGTGTTTTGCATGATGAAACAATATATCGCCATTATGATATACCGCGGCCCAGGAATCGGGATTGTTGGATCGCTCAAACGGCTCCGTAACCTGATACCATGCCTCTTCCCAGTCAAATGGCTCACCACGGTGACGAATTGGCCCATCCTGCGTATGGGCCTGTGCAATACGTGCAGCCAGACGTACCGCCGTATGCATTGTATGTGTTCTGACAATAATTTTTTCGATCAAGACACCGCTTTTGTCATGATACGGCACTTCGATTCGGTTACTGCGGGCATCTTCATCAAAACTGGTACCTGTCTTCCCATTATCCAGGTCCTGGACAACAAATCTTTCGCGCACCAAAGATGTTTTAACGTGAGACATAAGACAAACTCGAAATTAACCCGCTCGTGTACCATTAACACGACATTCGTATGGTTATTTTTACCACATAAAATGCCGTTGTTCTATGCATCATCACATGAGGAAATAAAAAAGTGGTTAAGATACAATTGAAAGTTGTTTCAATATAAAATTTCTTTTCGCAACGATGCATTCATAAACGAAGAATGGCTGAATTTGCATTCAGCCATCTACCCTCGTATTTATTCTTATTATTCCCTATTTAATTGCCGCTATTAGATAGCGCGTGGACCATCTGCGAATGGGTCAACTGAGCGTGTCCACTTAGGGGCGTCTACACCAGCACCACCGAACTGAGACATTTTTACAACTGCCTGCTGCTCTGCAACCAATGCTTCGCGCTCTTTAACCGCTGAAAGGTACTCAGAAGTGTTTTTGTTGCTGTGTACATTGAAACCTGTGTTAATTGAATCTCTCTGACCTAGTGTGTAACCGCTCTTGGCCATTTGCTCCATTTTTTTCTCATGGTGGTAACGGTCTACAACCTCGACTACATCAAACGCATTGTTTACTGCCGCTGCCGAACAACCTGTTACTGATGTTAAACCCGGTGTGAATACTGCTTCGGCAAGAAGACTGCCTAACATTGAATCTTTGTTTGCTGGCTCTGGAGCTGGATCATTGATTTTTGTATCGATGGCAGCGATCTGAACATCTAGTGCTCTTGCTTCGAAATTTTCTTTTAATGCTGCTACTGCCATTTCTTACTCCCTATAATTCCATAATAATATGGAGAGGGTAAAAACGGCTTTAATTTATGATAAAATTTTATCTATTTTTCAAACAGCCACCATCCTATTGTTTTTATTATATTTTATCTGCCGTTTGATATCCCGCCTAAGGGACATACTATCAAAATCATTAACGTATTTACAAATTTCTTAACAAAAAAGTGAAAAAAATGAACGGAAACGATATTTTAGTTAATTTCCTGGGCTTTGACGTCTTCAACAATTCCGAAAAGCTCGGGATTATTCTGGAATGCCTCCTGCAATTCCTTATCAATTCTTAAACGCACATCTTTTTCAATTTTAACGTTCAAATTGATCTCGATAGGCTCATCCGGCGGCGCAACCTTTACCGTCGGCGTGCACGCGGCCACAATGGCGGCCAGTACAATTATCGACATTGCTTCACATACACGTGGCAAAACGCCATCACGTTTGTAATTGAAAATACCCATTGTTTTTATATTACCCATAAACCTTATACTTTAGGTTACGCGTTAAACATTTAAGAAACCGTTTTTTTTGGACGGCATTTTACTTAACTTCATCTCAATTTATTGGTGCGATCACTGCGTTCCGGTTGAACCAAAACCGCCCTCGCCGCGCTCGGTCTCATCCAGATCCTCAACGACCGACCATTTCACCTGCGCATGTGCGGCCACAACCATCTGGGCAATGCGCATGCCGCGCTCGACCGTGAACGGTTCGGACCCAAGGTTAATAAGTATCACTTTAATTTCTCCGCGGTAGTCGGCATCTACCGTTCCGGGGGAGTTCAGAACGGTTACACCGTTTTTGGCCGCCAGACCGGAACGTGGACGCACCTGCGCCTCGTACCCTTTTGGCAGGGCAATAGAAATACCGGTTGGAATTAAGGCACGTTCACCGGGGGCCAGCTCAAACGCTTCCTCCAGCGCGGCTGTCAAATCCATACCTGCCGACATATCTGTTGCATATGACGGCAAACTAAGGCCGACCGCATGTGGCAAAGCTTTCAAAGCGATTTGAACATTATCAGTATTTTCCGGCGTTTGTTCTTTTGTGGCTGGCATTGCGGAATTGGACATATCTTCTCCTAAGTTAACCT
>JAUICS010000258.1 GCA_030427765.1 Alphaproteobacteria bacterium | reverse complement strand
AATCTAAAGTATATAGATTTATATATACTTTCAAAGGAATAAACAACGCATTCACAATAGCCATTACGGAATAGATAAACCTTGATTCTTTCATATCAAAATTCACTATCCCTAAAAAATATCACCCTCATTTCAACCTGCGTAATCTGTCTTCTTGTTGCCATGATGACAGTTCTGTTTTTCATGCGTTCCTACATTCAGTTCACGAATATACAGGAGCTTCGGGATGACGCCTTAATGGTATCTCTGGTGGAGGATTTGACGCACGGTATTGTTAAGGAAATGACTTTATCCGCAAGTTTCAAGGCCATTGATGTCAAGGCCCTGGACGATACACGAAACAAGAATGATGATATCGTTTCGAATATCCGGAAAATATTGAAAAAAAACGCAGAAAGCGACACGACAACCAATCATTTCAAGGTTATTGTCAATTATCTGCAAACAACGCGCGGTAATTTCCACCAAGGAAAATCATTTTTACTACAGGATTTCCAAAACATATCTGTATTACTGAGCAATTTTTCACAAAACATAGTAAAATCAAGTAAACACGACGAATTTTACTTCAACCGTGTCAGTGATATAGAGGCAAATTTAAAAGAATTTCGTAATGTGCTTAGTGAGCACGCGCTAAAGCTCGATGATGTGCATAAAAAAACCGGAGATATCTACAGATTATCTCGCCAGAGCCTCATCAATCAGACGGGAAAAATCGTACAGGCGTATGCCACTACCAAGGCATCCATTATCGATAATGCTTATATTTTCAAGGAACGTAACCTTGGAAATATCAAAACAACCCTATCGGATATCGACAGTAACGTATCCTCCATAACCGTTGACACAGAAACAATCATTACGAGTCCGGAACAACGGAACAAAACAAATATACAGCATCATTTTTTAAGTGCGTTTAACAACATCAATAAACTTGAAAACCAAATTACATCCGTCACGCTTTCAAACCTTGAACATGCATATACCCAAGAACGCACACTGATCGTGCTAATCACGATTACATCCGTTCTGGCACTCAGCGGCATGATTTTAATGTTAATACGTTTCAATATTGTTGTTTTAAGCCCTATTGAAAAAGTTACAAACAGCATGAATGCCATCGCAACCGGCGATCTGCATGTGCAGCTTCCTGAAATCAAACGCGTTGATGAAATCGGCAAAATGATTTACGCGCTTGATATATTTAAACAGGCGGCGATTAACAGCCACCGGCTGGCCACATTTCCCGAATTAAACCCCGATCCGATCGTCGAAGTGGATGAAAACTGCAACATCACATACGCAAACCCCGCCGTTGACCGACGTTTTCCGGACCTTACCGTCATTGAAAACATCGAATACTTCCTCAATAAAGAGGCTGAACAAAAACTAAAAGAATGTTTCGAAAACAAACAGACGGTTAAGGTGCAACAATATTTCAGTGGCCGCTGGTATGAACTGTATATGACACATGTTCCGCTTGTCACCGGTCCTGTGGCACGTATTTACATTCGTGATATTACAAACGAACGTCAAGCGCAAGAAAGCTTAATCGAGGAAAAAGAATACAACGAATATATTGTGAACCGCAGCCCGGCGATGATTATCGGTATTGATAAACGCGGAAACACTCTTTTTGCCAACCCGCGTGCACGCGAAATTACCGGTTACACGTCTGACGAATTGATAGGAAAAAATCTATGGGAGTTAATTTCGTTCGAGGATCAAACCGATGTATGCGCCAATGACATTCGATCCGGAAACGAAGTAAACGACCTTGAATGTACGATCAATACAAAGTCAAAAGAACAAAAGGCCATAAGCTGGACCTCCCTTAACCGTTATGAAGACAAATCGGTCAAGGAAATTATCTTATTCGGCATTGATACGACCGAGCGCAACAGATTTGAAACCGAACTCGTAGATGCAAAAGCAAAAGCCGAAGACGCAAGCGCGGCAAAAAGTGATTTCCTTGCCAGTATGAGCCATGAAATCAGGACACCGATGAACGGTATTATCGGAACGGCAAGCCTGCTCAAAGACACGAAACTGGATAATCAGCAAAGTAAGTACCTCCAAATCATTATGGATTCCAGTGACACATTGCTTGAAATCATCAATGATATTCTCGATATTTCGAAAATCGAGGCTGGAAAGCTGCATTTATCGAACGAAGACTTCCCACTTGAATCAACGGTTAAAACAGCATTCCGTTTATTTGCCGGTAGTGCGTCAAAGAAAAACCTCGACTACAAATTGGACTACGATAAAAAACTACCCGAATACGTTATCGGCGACCATGGCCGTATCCGCCAAATCATCAGTAACTTTATTGGCAACGCACTTAAATTTACAAACAAAGGTTCCATCACCCTTACAACGAAAGTCGTAAAACAAACAAAAAAATATGTGACGTTGCGCGTATCCGTCACGGACACTGGGCCCGGTGTTCCAGAAGAAAAACAGCAACTCATTTTCGATAAATTCAGCCAGATAAAAGAAAACCAGTCACCCGATGTCACCGGAACCGGCCTTGGTCTGACAATTTGTACATACCTGATAGATGCAATGGGCGGTTCCATCGGCGTTGATAGTGACGGCAAAACGGGTAGTACATTCTGGTTTGAACTAAAAATGCAAATCGGCGAAAGTCAGGAATCAAGAAATGAAGATACCGACAGCGGCAATGACGCGGCCGGATATGATGCGCATGTTCTATTGGCCGAAGACGTCGCAACAAACCGATTAATTATATCCAAAATGCTTGAAAAATACGGGTGCAAGGTTGATATGGCCGTAGACGGGCAACAGGCCGTTGAAATGGCCACCAAGAAAACATACGACCTTATTTTCATGGATATGCGAATGCCGGTTATGGATGGTATCCAGGCGACACAAATCATTCTCGAACGTTTTAACCATACCGACACCAAAACGCCGATTATCGCCCTGACGGCACATGCGATGAAGCAGCATGAAGATGAATGCCGAGAGGCGGGAATGCATGATTTTCTATCAAAGCCACTTCGTACTTCTGATCTTGGGAAAATGCTGGCAAAATGGCTTAAAAAGAAATCAAAGAATAACGCTTAATTACCATGGCGACGAAAAATATCACAAAAGAAGAAACACATGACCACGCACAGGACCTGAAGTGGGAATCCCTTTTAAGGGGGCAGATTTTTGCCGCAACAACAAACAAATTGATGCAGTGG
>JAUICS010000257.1 GCA_030427765.1 Alphaproteobacteria bacterium | reverse complement strand
CGCTGCAAATTCGACCCTGCAACCTTGGTTTCATTTGGTATCCAAAGTGGTCGCTGCATATCTGAATCGTGATTATCATTCATCGGGCTGGATGCTGGCTGCATATTTTCCTCACAAGTTCTTTTGTAAAAATAAATCTAAGTATTTTTTAAGCTGTAAAGCCCATATACAAACAGATTGACGCGTATCTGGCAAGAATGAATGTAACGATGCTTGTCGTTTTGCGAATTAAGCATAAGATTAGTTAAGGTTTAAAATAATAAAATTCGCCCTGCCCATGATTTTGCAAAACATTATCAAATTCTGTTTACTGACCCTCACATTTATTGCTGTCACATATGGCACATCTATTGCGCAGACCGATGCCGCCGCCAACGCCGTCGAAGAATACGACCCGCAAAATCCAATCGTCACACATAATATATACGCCGATGTAAACCAAATTACGGCGGGACAGACATTCACAATTGTTATTGAACAAAATATCCGGGAAGAATGGCATACATACTGGAAAAACCCAGGTGATTCCGGTGAACCGACAAAGGCTAAATGGATTATGCCGGACAGGTTTACGGCATCGGATATTCAGTGGCCGGTCCCGAAACCGATAAAATTTGGCCCATATACAAATTTTGGCTATGAAAAAACGGTTTTATATCCCGTGACGATCACACCGCCAGACACTTTACCGGAAGGGCAAATTACATTAACGGCTCAGCTTGATTGGCTCGTGTGCAAAGAAATATGTATTCCCGAATATGGCGACATATCAATCACGTTCCCTGTCGCGGATGAAACCCTTACAAACCCCGCCATCTTTGATATGGCCAAATCAAAACTACCTGGCGAAACAAAGGACGGTACATACACGGAAAAAGACGGAAAACTGGTTCTGGCATTCCCGTCAGATCAGGAACTGGCCAGTGCCTATTTCTATCCGCATGAATGGGGCCTGAATATATACAGTGAACCACAGACACTGACACAAATCGATGAAAACACATACACCCTGTCATCCAAACGGGATAGCCGTAAGTTATCGGAGATTTCGTCCCTGACGGGTACAATCAAAACCGTGTCTATAAATGGTGAGCAACGGGCATTTACGTTTAACGGATCACCAGAAACTCAGGAAACTCCCCAAACCAAAGACGCGCAAACAAATACCGCCGATACCAACGATGCGCCGATCGACAGAACAACGATTTTTCAGGCCATCTTATTCGCATTTCTGGGCGGTATTATTTTAAACCTTATGCCGTGCGTATTCCCCGTACTGTCTATGAAGGCGTTAAGCATCGTCAAAACAGGCAACGATGATAAATCCGCTGTGCGATTAAGCGGTATTGCCTATACAGCTGGTATTCTTCTGGCATTCGCGGTTATTGCCATGCTTCTAATTATTATCCAGCAGGGCGGCGCACAAATCGGCTGGGGCTTCCAATTTCAAAGCCCGGGTTTCGTCCTTACACTTGCCGTATTGCTCTATTTGATCGGCCTGAATCTATCCGGTTTCTTTGATATTAATGCCGGCGGTATCGCAGGACTTGGCCAAAACCTGACGCAGGGCAAAGGATTTATGCCGTCCTTTATGACCGGTATTTTGGCAACCTTGGTGGCAACACCCTGTACTGCGCCGTTTATGGCCACTGCGCTGGGTTTTGCAATCACCCAGCCCGCAATTGTATCGTTGATTATTTTCCTTGCATTGGGTTTTGGATTGGCCCTGCCGTATCTGGCCATTTGTTTTATTCCGGCGGTTCAGAAAATCCTGCCGAAACCAGGTGCATGGATGGATGTGTTTAAACAGGTTCTGGCTTTCCCGATGTACGCGTCGGCCATATGGCTCGCATGGGTGCTTAGCATGCAAATTGGTCCGAGCGCGATTGTGGTGGCAAGCGGCGTTATGCTTGGCCTGACCATCGCCATCTGGTTTTTAAATGTAAAACCGAGTAAGGGCACGATGGCACCGATTTGCCTTATCCTGTTCGCCGTCTCATTCATTGGCACTATATGGTTCGGTTATGCAGGTATTGCGAGCGCCGACCAAACCGTCCCACACACCCAAAACAATAATCAAGAACACGCCATAAAATGGCAAAACTTTACACAAGACAAACTTGATACACTTCTGGCTGGTGATAACCCCGTTTTTGTTGATATGACCGCCGCATGGTGCATTACATGCAAGGTAAATGAGAAAGTGGCCCTTAATATACCAAGCACGGCCGAAATCTTCGAAGATATGAATATACAGGCCCTGCAAGGGGATTGGACCAACCAAAACCCGGAAATCACAAAATATCTTGCACGCTATGGACGTAACGGTGTGCCGCTCTATGTTTATTATAACAAACCGGATAGTAAGACGGGTTTACGGCCACAGCCGGTAGTCTTGCCGCAGCTTTTAACCCCCGGTATTGTTAGGGATTATTTGACCAACAGGTAAATATTTAACCACGCATAAAAACCTTAGAAGGAGACTTAATATGCTTAAATCACTAAAATTTCTGGCAATTGCCGCCATGACACTTGTTATTGGTGCCGGCACGGGCCATGCAACACCGGTTATTGGCGAAGCCGCACCGGACTTTACCGCCACGGATGTTCACGGTGAAACAGTAACGCTTTCCGAATTAAAAGGGAAAAACGTTGTTCTGGAATGGACAAACCACGGATGCCCGTTCGTTGTAAAACACTACGAAACAAACAACATGCAAACGCTTCAGCAAGAAGCAACGGCAAAAGACGTAGTGTGGATTACAATTGTATCCTCCGCAGAAGGAAAACAAGGCTACACCACAGCGGAAGAAGCCATAGCCCTTATGGAACAGCAAGGTTCGCATGAAACAATGCGCGTTCTTGATCCGGAAGGTGAAATTGGCCAGGTTTACGAAGCAAAAACCACACCGCACATGTTTGTTATCAACAAGGAAGGTACGCTTGTTTACATGGGTGCCATAGATGATAATTCCAGCCCGCGCCACGACACAGTGGAAAGCGCCAAAAACTACGTACGTGCCGCTCTCGAAGACTTAGAGGCAGGTAGAGACGTTGAAGTATCTTCATCACGTCCATATGGATGCGGTGTGAAATACAAAACAATGTTCTAATATACGTTTTATATAATTCCCCTATACGAAAGCCGGTGTTATAGTTGAACTACCGGCTTTTTTCTTAATCTTTTATAGAAAACTATGGAAATTCGGATGTATTTATATTA
>JAUICS010000256.1 GCA_030427765.1 Alphaproteobacteria bacterium | reverse complement strand
GATTTCAAAGATAATAACATTGCCATTGGCATGGCCATGGCGCGCCGTCTTGGGCTGAAAATTGGCGATAATGTTACCTTGCTTGCGCCGAGCGGTAAACCAACGCCGTTTGGCGTTATGCCGCGATCACGTCAATATACAGTTGGGGCGGTGTTTGATGTTGGCATGTTTGAATATAATAACAATTTTGTCTATATGCCGCTTAAGGCCGCGCAAATTCTTTATCAGATGAATGATACGGTCACGACCGTTCAGATTTTCACGGTGGATGCGGATAATCTCTCAAAACTGAAAAGTGATTTGTTTTTAAAATTCGGGGATGCATACGCCGTATATGACTGGAAGGACTTAAACGGTTCCTTTGCAAATGCGCTTCAGGTTGAACGAAATGTGATGTTCATTATTTTGACGCTGATAATCCTTGTGGCCGCATTTAATATTATTTCGAGCATGATTATGCTTGTGAAGGATAAGGGCAGGGATATTGCCATTATGCGTACGATGGGGGCCAGTCGGTCCAGCATGATGAAGATATTCCTTCTCACTGGGGCAAGCATAGGTTTTCTTGGCACTCTGTTTGGTTCAATTCTTGGGATCAGTTTTGCGATGAATATCGAACAAATCCGCAGGGTGCTTGAGGGACTAACAAACACCGAGCTTTTTGCCGATGAAATTTATTTTCTATCGCAGCTACCCGCCACGATTGATCCGTCAGAGGTTGCAATGGTGATCACAATTTCATTCGTGCTGTCATTTGCAGCCACACTTTATCCTGCTTGGCGCGCGTCACGCCTCGATCCGGTTGAGGCGCTAAGATACGAATAATTCTTTGGTATTTTTAATCATATTCAGTAATAAAAAAGGCCGCTTTTATCAGCGGCCTTTAGATATTTTATAGAGCAGCTAATTACTCAGCAGCGATCGCTAGTTTTGCGTCTGAACGTGGCCAGCTCTTGAATTTCATAACTGATTCATCAAGGTCTGCGACTGTTGCACAAATACGTGCGGCAACAAGGTATGGGTCAGAGTTCGCGCCTGGACGACGGTCTTCAAAGTAACCATAACCTTTGATTGCAACTGGCTTAGGGATACGGATTGAACAACCGCGGTCCGCATCGCCAACTTTGAATGTTTCGATATCACAAGTTTCGTGAAGACCTGTAAGACGATCTGAAAGGCCATCACCGTAAACGGCAATGTGCTCTCTGTGCTTTTTAGACAGTCTGTCTGTTGCTTGTTTGATTGCGTCGCGGCCTTTTGATTTGTCACGTGTCTCGTTAGTCGAGAAGTTTGTGTGCATGCCAGCACCATTCCAGTCACCTTTGATAGGCTTGTTGGCGAAGGAAACAGTAACACCATAATGCTCACCAACACGGTGAAGTAGGTAGCGTGCAAGCCATGTGTGATCAGCGATCTTTAGAACATCTGCTGTTTCGCTTTCGTCACCACGGAAACCTGTTTGGAATTCCCACTGACCTGGCATAACTTCGGCGTTCATACCGTAGTACATAAGTTCTGTATCAAGGCATAGGCGTGCATGCTCTTCCGCGATGTCACGACCGAAAATGTTTTCTGCACCGGCGGCACAGTAGTATGGACCTTGTGGTCCAGGGAAACCTTGCTCCGGCCATCCTAGTGGACGTGTGCCATCAAACAATGTGTACTCTTGTTCGAAACCAACCCATGGCTCAAGTTTAGCTGCACCAGCATCAAGAACTTCACGAAGCTGTGCACGTGAGTTTGACTCGTGCGGCGTTCCATCTGGATCATATACTTCACACATGACCAGATAGTTGCCATCGCCACGTAGTGGGTCATCGATGAATGCAACTGGCTTCAGGATACAGTCAGAGTCATCACCAGTAGCCTGGTTAGTTGATGAACCATCGTAACTCCACTCTGAAAAATCTTCTAATTTTGGACGTGATTTGAAATTAATTACTTTTGCCTTTGAACGTAATTCTCTTGTTGGTACAGTACCATCAAGCCAAATATATTCTGCTAATGCTAAACCCATGTGAACTCCTTAATAAAATGTGTTGAACGGTTTAATCGCCGCTATTCTACAGGTTTTAAGGGATTTGGAAAGAGTCTAGATGGGTGGGTTTTGTTAGTAAAGTTTTTGCAGTTGCTAACAGTATTAGAACAATGAGGTTGAAAAATGGAATCGAATAAAAAAATACAATTCCCGACAATCATTTTAACCATCGCGGTTATCATGTCGGCGTGTACATTTGTATGGCAGGGCTACGCATTATTACGTTCCTATCAATCATTATCCGACCTTGTGCAAAGTGATTTGAATATTACGCGTCTGGCATCCGAAATTGTCTATTATGACGAAGTCCTGACGATGACGGCACGTATTAATGCGATGGATAATTTTTCGGGATGGAATTGGAAACGGCGTTACGCAATTTATGAACAAAAATTGGAAACGGCGATTGAGAACGTTGAGAATATTTCCATTGAGTATGATTACAATGTAAAACACATTGAGCAAACATTTATGGCCAATGAAAGGCTGGTCGAGCTTGAGCAATTGTCATTTGATGCGGTTGACCAGGGAGAATTTGATAAGGCCCAATCCTATTTATTTAATGACGAATACCAACGTGAAAAACAGAACTACGCAAACGGTATACATAATTTGCTTGATCGCTTGAGCGATAGAAGTAAATTGCGACTTGATTCAGAACGTAAACGTACCGAAATGCTTATTATTTTTACGGTATGTTTGATATTAGTACTGACTGTTATTTGGTTCTACGCCCTTACTAATGTGCGAAAATGGAAACAGTCGGTCGAGAAATCCAATGCCGATATTCTTGCGGCGAAGGAGGCAATTGAAACCAGTCTGGATCATTTGGAGGAAGCCAATAAAGAAGTTGAGCGCTTTAACTATGTTGTTGCGCATGACCTTAAAGAACCTTTGCGCAGTATTTATTCATTTTCGCAGCTGATTGAGGAAAAGAACGAAGATCCGGAGATTTCCGAAAACATAAATATCATCAAACGCGCAACAAACCGTATGCGTATGATTATTGATGATCTTCTTTCATTTGCGAAATTAACGAAGTCTGATTGCACTTTCGAAGATATTGATACATCGCATGAAATGAAATTCATTGTCTCGGAAAATCTGGATGCGGTTATTAAGGAAAGCAATGGTTCCGTTACTTTTGATAATTTACCGGTCATGGTGGCGGATCGTATGAAATTTATCCT
>JAUICS010000255.1 GCA_030427765.1 Alphaproteobacteria bacterium | reverse complement strand
ACAACCTGTGACAACCCATTGTCATCAATTATCGGGAGAATAAGAGGCTCAAGCTCAACAAACTCATAATCATTCAAAATACCGCCATGTCCGCTATCATCCATTGTGCCATGTGCACTATTTGATGCATGGGACGTTCCATGACCGCCTGCTTCATGGCCACCATCCGCTTCACTGGCAACAGCGGAACCAGATAGATACATGTACGCGCCGAACCCGCCAGCGCCCAATACAAGCAAAAGAACTACACTTATAACGACTAAACGCATCTGAAATGCCTTTATGATGTAATTAACAACGTGAACCTATACATTAGGATACTCACAATATGTTAATAACAGTTTAACATAATATTGCGGCAATGGCGTTTAACGCACTGCCTTCGCCACAGAATCAAGCAACCCATTGATAAGCTTGACTTCTCCCTGATCGAAAAACGCATGCCCGATATTAATATATTCATTAATTATGATTGGCGCATCTGTATCATGATGCATTAGCAACTCATAAACACCACATACAAATATACTATATAGCAGCTTTTCATTTTTTTTACGGATGTCATCCGGTTTAGAGAGATTCGCAAAAAGAATCTTATCAACATCATCCTTTTTAGCTTCAACCCCTTGGACAATCGTTGAAAGCAGCTTTTTATCCGGCGACACCACCTGCTCCTCAATAATCATTTCAGCGATACGGTAATCAAAGAAATCCTTTAAAGCATCCTTTGAATTCTGCTTATTCGCCAGCATTTGATAGATAACCTGCACAGCACACAAGCGTGCAGACGATAATGCCTGATTGTGTGAACCTTGGTTTTTGGAATTTAACTTCTCAAACTTAACAACATTATCATTCATACAAAAAACCTTAATTATCTGAATTTATGGACAAAAGTGATAGAACCGCTTTTGCGGCCTCCCCCCCTTTATCCTTTTGCGCCGGATCGGCACGCTCCAGCGCCTGCTCCTTACTTTCGCACGTCAAAATACCATTTCCAATGATGGCATTCTTTTGAATGGCAATATCCATCAGCGCGCGCGCACTTTCATTTGAAACGGTTTCATAATGCGTCGTTTCACCGCGCAATACGCAGCCAAGGGCGATGTATGCACAATATTTTTCCGGCACATCATTGTGCACGATATTTATGGCCTGAGGAATTTCGAGCGCACCGGTAACATGAACAACCTCATGACTATAGCCGCACGTCTCAAGCGCCTCCTTTGTTCCGGCAATAAGAAAATCTGTAATGTCCTTATAATAAGGCGCAACAACAATAAGAACGCATCTATCAAGGGCCTGAATCGACATTAAACTCTCCAAAATCCCGTTCATTCAGACCTATACCCACGTATAGATCATAAAACGGAAAACACATGTATTTATGCGCTTATTATGCGCTCATATCCAACAATTTCCAACCCATACCCTTCAAGACCAACGACTGTTTTTGGTGAATTTGTTAGAATTGTCATTTTTTTAACACCCAAATCCTTCAAAATCTGGGCACCAACACCATAGTTACGCAAAACATGCTGCTCCTCTGGCGCGGTCTCACTCATTGCCTTTGATAGACTTCTAGGGTCTTCCTCCCGAATCAAGACAATCACCCCCGTATCCATCCGGCCAACCTGCCGAATGGCATTTTCAAGCGTCCTGTCATCATTTTGTCCCAAAACGTCCTTCATAACATTTATAGCATGCATTCGCACGGTCACGGGTTTATCATCATCCGGATTAATGTCACCTTTTACCAGAACGATATGTTCTGCATAATCCATCGTGTTTACGTAGAGACGTAAGGTAAAATCATCACCATCACGGCTTTGGAATGGCCGTTCCACAATCTGTTCAACGAGTTTTTCATTCCGGCGACGCCATGCAATCAAATCCGCAATCGTTCCGATCTTCAGCCCATGACGCTGCGCAAATCCGACAAGGTCCGGTAATCGTGCCATTGACCCGTCATCATTCATAATCTCACAGATAACTCCGGCGCCACTAAAACCCGCAAGTCTCGATAAATCGACCGCCGCCTCTGTATGTCCTGCACGTACAAGAACGCCACCATCGCGGGCAAGAAGCGGAAACACATGGCCGGGTGTGGCAATATCGTCAGGTCCTAATGCCGGGTTAATCGCAGTCTGGATGGTTTTGGCACGATCCGCAGCTGAAATACCGGTTGTCACACCTTCCTTCGCCTCGATTGATACCGTGAATGCCGTACGGTGATGCGAATTGTTTCCACGGCCCATAAGCTGTAATCCCAAACGGTCCACCATTGCGCGTTCCATCGGCAAACAGATTAAACCACGGCCATACATCGCCATAAAATTAATATTCTCCGGCGTCGCCATCTGGGCGGATATAATCAGATCACCCTCATTTTCACGGTCCTCATCATCAACAACGATAACCGGTTTACCATTTCGGACATCTTCAATAAGGTCTTCGATACTCGAAAGCACCATTTGATCATCGCCCGAAAGACGAGCATCACGAATACCCTGTTTTGATACTGTTTTTAAATCTGACATACTCTAATCCTTTAATTCTGTGTAACGCAGCACATATCGCGCCAGTATATCAACCTCAAAATGCAACGAATCGACGACTTTATTGTATTGCAGCGTGGTATGTTCCAGCGTATGCGGAATAATCGCCACATCAAAGCCTGTATCGTGCACACCATTTACGGTCAGGGAAATACCGTCAATGGCGACTGACCCTTTTTGCGCCACAAATTTTGCATATTCTGGACCACATTCAAAATAAAGCCGTTTGGAATTTCCATCGTCCTCAATCTTTTGAAGCGTAACCAAACCGTCAACATGCCCGGAAACATAATGACCGCCTATCTCATCCCCCGCCTTTAACGACGGCTCAAGATTAATTTTCGTTCCGTTTTCCCAGCGCCCAATATGTGTTTTGGATAGCGTTTCCGGCGACACATCAACATCGAACGTACCTTGATTTTTTGAGACGACAGTAAGACAACAGCCGGAACAAGCCACCGACGCACCAATATCCATATCATTTGTATTCAAACGCGTTGATATTGTCAGACGCGTTCCGTCCTGATAATGCTTCGCCTGTGCAACCTCGCCAATATCACGAATAAGGCCTGTAAACATTGTATTGCCCGCTTAACCCCGTGTGTAAATGTCCATCTGATCTTCAGATAAACCTATGGTTTTTTCCAGTTTAAGCAACCGTTTTTCGTTTATATCTA
>JAUICS010000254.1 GCA_030427765.1 Alphaproteobacteria bacterium | reverse complement strand
TCAAGAAGCTAATCGAAGATGACATGTTAAAGGATGAATACAAGGACCATTACAAAGACATCCTCATTCACGCCATTCGCACCGATGACATTATGTGTGACCTTAGTATTGCCAGTAAGTTTGATACGAGCTGGCCGTTCCTGATGCATCTGCATGATATGGGATATGAACAGGGACAAAAATGGTTACTTGCCCATTTTGATTCCGTAGGCAAAGAAACAACCGTGAATATTCAAGATGATTATTTGTTTAAAAATAAGCCCTATGCCCATGGAAAAAAACGTTCAGGCAAAGCCTGATTATTTTGGCTTGTCTTTCACATTACGCGTGTTGAAGTCATTCTGTAGCCATTCACGATCAATATTCGGGCGGCCATTAATGTATCCTTGTATCTGGTGAACGCCATCATCCGTGAGCAAACGAACGGCCTCCAGATCCTCTGCACCCTCACCAACCGTTAGAATATTCATACCACCGGCAAGCTGGCTTAATGTCTGAATGAAGCGTTTATTGTTGCTTTCGTTAATACCCCGAACAAATGATTTATCAATTTTCACTACATCGATCGCAAGTTCATTAAGCTGGATATAATTCGTATGCCCTGCGCCAAAGTCATCAAGGGCAATTCGGCACCCGAGTTTACGCAACACATCGATATGCGCCGCCGTTTTCTTCATATCACGAATAACGGAATTCTCTGTAATCTCGATAATAAGACGGTTTGCGATATCTTCCTGACCGGTAAGCATTTCTACAACGTTTTGCAGCCATTCATCATCCGTGAGTGTCCAGTTTGTAATATTCACAGAGAATGTAATCTGATCCATGAACAGAAGTTCCTGAATCGCTTGCTGAATACTGTATTGATCAACAAGGCGCATCATACCGAGTTTTTCAAGTGCCGGAATAAATGCCCCTGCGGCAATAACATCACCATTATGGTCCATCATGCGCAATAAACATTCATAAAAGGACACTTCGTTGTTTTGATAATTAACAACCGGCTGGTACGCCAGACATAGGCGGTTATCCTGTAATGCATCCAGAAAACGTTCACCGGCGACAAACAAATCATGCGCACTGGATTTAAAATCCGTGATGTCATTTGTGTACTCGATGAAACATCCGCGCCCCTGCTCCTTCGCGTATTGCAAGGCCTTTTCCGACTTCAATATAATTGCGCTCGGGTTCTCGATATTCTTTTTAAACGTAATCCCGCCAACCGATATACCTATATGCAGCTTTTTGTCTTCGTGAACAACGGGCCTTTCGTGAAAACTGGAAATGATATTACTGGCCAGCGCACGAATTGGCTGCCATAGCTGGTCTGGCAAAAATACACCGTATACGTCACCGCCTATACGGCTGATAAACGCGTGTTCTCCTAAGATATCTTTTAGACGATAACCAACTTCGATAATAACTTGATCGGCAAAACGAGAGCCGTATGCCTCATTAATCATACCTAAACGGTCGATACCAACCGCGAAAAAATAGCCTGTCTGCAAGGACTGGTTTGTCGTTTGCATATACCATGCCTCAATCCGGTCATGAATATTGCGGCGGCCTGAGTTGGATGACAAATTCTTGGAAAAGAACGTGGCTTCTTTCTTTAATTCCTCGGACGACTTTTGTTTTTCTTCCTGTGTACGCGCAGCAACCTTATGCAGCTCATTTACAAGTATCTCATCGACCTCCTCTTCTTCTTCGGTCCAGAGGCTGTGAACGTGCGTATGTCCGGTTTCACCGTCATGGAAGACAACACCGGTTTCCTCAATACGTTGATGATCATCATTCGAGCCTGAAATGCGGAATGACGCGACGTAATTCGTCGAACTTTTTGTCTTTTTAACATGTTGGATCGCATCGTAAATCGTACGCATACGCTCTGGCAAATCCATCGGATTTATCAAACGGTGTAATGTATCTATTGTTGTGGGAATTTCATCAATCTGTGTGCCCGTCAAATCACCCAAATTACCGAAAAACTGGCATTTTCCCTCATCTATATTGCAGATGAGAGAGACTTTATTTTGAACGTTCTGCATATTATGCATGGTGAATTGTGTTACCGTTTCGAATGTTGACCCCGTTTGAATACAAGGATACGCGGAGTACCCTTATACAAACAACAATAAAGCCATTGTAAACGGTATTCGTTACCAAGTTATTTAAATTACTGGATTTTTTACAAAAAATAGGGCAAATAGCCTAACACGCCTGCTTACAGTGCACTGGCTAGGTTTTCGGCAGCATGGCGCGTTTGTGCAATATCTTTGTTATTGCTTTCGTGCTTAAAAATCGCTAAACGGTTCTTTTGATTTACAAATACAACAGATGCGTATGTTTCCTGACCACTTTCGCTACCTTCACACACGATGTCATATGATAAAACATCGTCCGAACGCATGCCCGCACCCGTATTCAAACGCGATGAAAAACGTCCGTCACAGCGTGTTTTGATCTTTTCAATGTGCATTTTGACAACATCATTGAAGAATTTCGTGCTGTATTGCGGGTTTGGAACCTGAATATAATCGGCGGAACCAAGCATATTACCGGTATCCCAGCGGAATGATTTATTTTCATCATTTGGCGCGCTAAGTTCAAAAATCATGCCCTGAACCGGAATATTCGCACGGGTTAATAGGCCCGATAATTCACTTTGGCCTGATGATTGCGGTGCAAATGCGGCTGGTTGTTGAGCCTGTTGCTGGACAGGCTGCTGGACCATTTGTTGCCCCATAGGTCCGCGCGGCGCAGGGTATTGCGAAGGTTGCTGGCCATATGCGCCGTATCCGTTATTGGCCGTATTATTCGCCATACCGCCGTTACTGTTGGAACGGAATGGATTTGAATATCCCAAACCGGCATTCATACCGCCGCCATTATTAACAGGTGCCGCCTGAATAGCGACTGGCTTAATCTGATATGGCTGATCCATGTTGTTATTGCCATACTGATTATTCGACCCTGCACCGCCGCCAGATGCCTGACCGGATGTTAAGGAAATCGGGGCCGCGCCATTACCGGCATCATAACGGCCAACATCATTTGACACATCGGCACGGAAATCACCGGCGGCTGGTTCAACATTTGCCAAATTACTTATCAACTGATTTGCAATGGCCTCGGTTGAATCCGCCGGATAATCAAAAACGTCATTCTTCTTAACCTGCACGGCCGTGACAGACGTATCTGGCACATCCGATGCCGACGCACTGCCGGTTAAGGACGCAACATCATATCCGCTTGGG
>JAUICS010000253.1 GCA_030427765.1 Alphaproteobacteria bacterium | reverse complement strand
GCGCGCTTGCCAAAGTGGCCAGCGGCGCAGTTGAATATATTCCCGTCTGTTATGTCACGAATTTATCCGATGCAATATCGCAGTTGCAGGATGAGGCGTTTCAGGCCGTTGGCCTTGATGAACGTGGCAATGAAGATCTCAAGGATTACATCCCGCCCGCCAATGTTGTGTGTGTGATGGGGTCCGAGGGTAAAGGCATCCGGCCTAAAATCAAGGATACATGCGATAAACTGCTTCGCCTCGATGCCGAAGGGCCAATAAAAAGCCTGAATGTATCCACGGCCACTGCCATCACACTTCATGTTCTTACGAAATAACGCTGATATTATTTGGCTTTTCTTTATTGGCGCATGAAATATGTGTCAGGACTTTTTTCGGTAATTCTGCCCTAAAGTGTTGTCTTTTACACAAAACACATATTAAAATACTGTTAACGTACTTGTACAAATCTTATTACCTACCTTTTTTACATTCCTATGTCTTTTTCTGGACGCATGTTTAAACATTGTAAGTTATTGTTATTGCTTGGAATTTTTCTGGTTCCGATGATGGCCTCCTGTGGCCATGATGATGGACTGCCAGTTGTTTCCAAAAGCGAATCACAAGCCGATGCCAGTGTAAAATATGCAATGGATGGTAGTGAAATTCTCGATTCATACCGTCTGGGTCCAAACGATGTTATCGAAATGATTGTCATTAATGATGCAAAAATCGATGGCAATTTTACGGTTGACGGGAACGGTAATATCAACCTTCCGTACATAAATGAGATTAATGTAAATGCTTTGTCATTAGTAGAAGCCCAACAAAAAATCATTGATGCCTATAAAGACGGTTATTTCTTTGATCCGAAAATTACACTGCGTATAAAAACATTCCGCCCGTTCTATCTGGTTGGTGAGATACAAAGTCCCGGCGAATATGAATATGAAGAAAATATAAGTATTTTAAAAGCTGTCGCGGCTGCTGGGGGCTTCACGTACCGTGCGGACAGGCAAGATATCAAGATTATCCGAAATATTGGCAAGGTCCCGCATGTCGTGATGGCGGATCGTTTTACCAAAATCATGCCTGGCGACGTGGTGGAAATAGAAGAAAAATTGTTCTGATAACATGACGGAAAACAATAACATATCACAGTCGAGTGATTCAGAGCACCGCACAAATGCAGGCGGTTCGGATACGCGGCGTCCACTTTCAGTTCTGTCTGCGGATCAGAGTGCATATAAATACGAAGATGAAATCGATATTCGTAATCTATTCCTGATTTTCTGGGTCCGCCGCTACATGATTTTGGCATTGATCATAATTGGAATAGTTTTATCGGTATATGTGTCATCCAAAATTGATCCGCGCTACACAACCCAGGCTTATATCCTTGTTGAAATGGAAAGCTCGCCCGTTTCACAATTCGCGAATTTATTCAAAGGCAAGACTGCGGATACGTCATTGTTGCTCAGTGAACTTCAAATTATCCAGTCTCGTAACTTTACCAAGAAAATCGTTGATGAATTAAATCTGGTAAAAGATCCGGAATTCAATCCGGCATTGGTGACGGAAAAATCCTTCCTGAAATCTCTATCCGATTTTATCAAGAAGACGATGGGCACAAACGACCTGAATTTAGTGCCGAAATCATTAACCGATAATAATAATGAAAATGCTCCGTTCAAGATGTTGAAACTGGATGAATCGGTTGCTGCAGAAACACGGGAGTATGAACCCGAAAAAGAAATTGTGATCAATAAGCTTGTTGATCGTGTATCGGCGCGCACAGTCGGTGGTTCAAATGTGATCTTTATTCAGGTGACATCACATAATCCACGAAAAGCGGCGTTAATTGCAAATACGTATGCCGATCTGTATTTGAAAGAACGCTTAAATATAAAATTTACAAACACACAGAAACTTACGAAATGGTTGGATAAACGCCTGGAAGAATTGCGCGGACAGGTGCGGGAAGCGCAGTTTGAGGCTGAAAAATATAAGGTTGAGAATAACCTGATCAGCAGTTTGCGCGGCGATGTGATTGCGCAGCAGCTTACAGGTCTGAACAGCCAGCTTATCAGTGCGCGTGCAGAACTTGCGGCAAGTCAGGCGAAGCTTAAAGAAATCGAGTCGAAGAAAGACAAACTGACAGAGCTTGCGCAAACTCCAGAAGTGTTGAATTCTGGGATAATTCAAAATATGAAACAGCAGGAGGTCAGTCTCCTTAAGAAACGTGCTGATCTGGCAGCACAGTATGGCAGTAAACATCCGGCAATCGTGAACATTAATGCCGAACTTGCCAGTTTGCGCGAAAGCATAAATCGTGAGGCACTTGTAATCGTAGGTGCATTAAAACAGAAGGTGACAATTGATAGCGCGCGTGTAGAGGCGTTGCAAGATGGTCTGAATGATATAATTCAGGTTAAAGCAAAGCAAAATCAGGCCATGATCCGTCTTCGTGAACTTGAATTGGGTGTTGATGCAAACCTTGCGACATATAACAACTTCCTGAAAACATATATTGAATCGAATCAAAAAGAGCAGCTTCAGGAGCCGGAAGCGCGCATCATTTCCTACGCGACAATCCCTTTAAAACCGACATACCCTAATAAGCCGCTATTCGCATCTTTGGCAGCGGCGGTGATGTTGTTCGTAGGTATAGCACTTTCACTTTTCTTAGAAAAACTGGATAATGCGTTCCGGAGTGCAACTCAGCTTGAAGGCTATACCGGATTTCCGTGTTTTGGTATCTTGCCGCGTGTGAAAGGCAAGAAGGAGGAAGTTGCACGTCACGTCATTGAAAATCCTGCCTCAGGCGCGGCGGAGCACGTTCGTAATTTACGTACTGTCTTGAATCTTCGTGGACATGATAATGAGAGTGAAATCGTCAAGCCGCCAAAGGTTATTACGGTTACATCATCCTTGCCGGGCGAGGGGAAAAGTACAATGTCATCCTGGTTGGGCCAATTAAGCGCACAATCCGGCCAGAAAACACTTATTATTGACTGTGACCTTCGCCGTCCGAATGTTCATAACCTGTTTGTTCAGGATTTCAGTACAACCGTTGTCGATTACTTGACCGGTGAAGCCGAGGTTGACGAAGTTATTCATAAAGACCCTGTATCCGGTGTGTCGTTGATGTATTCACGCAGTGTGCCGGGTAGTGCGATGGATTTGATTTCATCGAAGAAGATGAAGAATTTAATTAAAGACCTTCGCGAAACATACGATTTTATTATTCTGGATTCGCCATCATGTCTGCATGTGTCCGATGCGCGTATTCTGTCGATCCTTGCCGATATGACATTA
>JAUICS010000252.1 GCA_030427765.1 Alphaproteobacteria bacterium | reverse complement strand
GTTTGCAAAGTTATGATTGGCCCGGAAACGTCCGTCAATTACGCAACGTGATTGAATGGGTTATGATCATGAGTGTAGAGCCTGGCAAAAGTGTTATCCAGGTTGATGATTTACCACCTGAGGTACGCGAACAGACGGTTACCAATATTACAATGGATTGGGAAGGTGAGCTTCTCGGCCTGCCGCTTCGTGAGGCACGTGAAAAGTTTGAAATCAAGTACTTACAGTCACAAATATCCCGCTTTGACTGGAATATCTCCAAAACGGCCTCTTTCGTCGGGATGGAGCGTTCGGCATTGCATCGAAAGCTGAAGTCGCTTAATATCTCCACTGCGGAAACGTCACAGGAACAGGATGCACAGGCGTCCGCCGGTGGTGGTTCCGGATCGAAACGAGTTAGCAACGACAGATAAATAGGCCTTAGTCCCTATGCGTATTATTATTTGTGGTGGTGGTCAGGTTGGCTATAGCATAGCGTCCTATCTCTCCAACGAAGATAACGATGTAACCGTGATTGACATTAATCATGAGGTTGTATCCCGTATAAATAACGAACTCGAAGTGCATTCCATCGTTGGGCATGCATCACATCCGGATGTGCTTGAGGCCGCGGGGGCACGAAGTGCCGACCTTATCATTGCCGTTACGCATCAGGACGAAGTGAATATGGTTGCGTGTCAGGTTGCGCATTCGCTGTTTAATGTTCAGAAAAAAATTGCCCGTATCCGACGCCGTTCATTTCTTGATCCCGGCTGGGCAAATTTATTTAGCCGTGATCACATGCCTATTGATGTGATTATTTCACCGGAGTATGAAGTCGCCAATGCGATCAGCCAGCGTTTGGCTGTTCCGGGAACTACAAATGTATTGCCGCTTTCGGATGGCAAAGTGTATCTGGTTGGTGTGATATGCGACACATATTGCCCGATTGTGAATACGCAGTTACGTCAGCTTCCGGCCTTGTTTCCAAACCTGTCTATCGAAATTACGTATATCGTGCGTCAGAACCGTGCCTTTATTCCGGATAAAGATGACCAGATGCAAATCGGTGACGAGGTTTTCTTCTTTGTGGATGCCAAGCAACTGCAACGTGCCATGGATATCTTTGGTAATTCACAGGCAGAGGCACGCCGTATTGTTATCATGGGCGGCGGAAACATCGGATATGCCCTTGCTGAACAGATCATGGAAGAGCATCCGGACATGCGCGTAAAAATTCTGGAAAGCAATCTGTCTCGCGCGCGTCAATTAAGTGCCGAATTTGAAAATCTGATCGTTATTCATGGTAATGGATTGGACCGAGATATTATGGAGGAGGCGAACATTAGCCGTACAGAGGTTATGGTTGCCGTTACGGATGATGATGAGGCAAATATCCTTGGGTCACTTTTGGCTAAACAAGATGGATGTAAGCGCGTTATATCTCTTGTCAATAAGAACACTTATGGGTCGATTATTAACTCGCTGGGTATTGATGCGGTTGTGTCACCACGTTCGATTACCGTGTCCAGTATTATGCAGCATATCCGCCGCGGCCGTATTCGTTCCCTCTATACTTTGAAGGACTCCATTGCGGAAATTATCGAGGCGGAAGTGTGTGATGCTACGGATGTAACGAATAAATCACTGTCCGAATTGCCAATTCCACAGAATGTGGTTATCGGGGCCGTGGTGCGCGGGGAAGATGTGTTTATGCCGAGCCCGAATTTTGTATTGAAATCGGGCGACAGGGTGATAATGATGGTGCCGCAGGGATTAGCCCTGAAAGTTGAAAAACTATTTTCTGTAAACGTTGAATTAATGTAGGGCATGTAATGCGTGTTGCTGTCATTGGTGGCGGTGTCGTCGGGTGTATGACATCGTACTACCTTCATCAAAAAGGTTATCAGGTTACACTTTTTGAAAAAGAGGCGGATGTTGCGGAACATGCCAGTCTGGCGAATGCGTCTACGCTTCATTTTTCCTACATCATGTCCCTTGGTTCACCATATTTGCTTAAGAACATGCATAAGGTTCTGTTGCGGCAGTCCGAAGCCATGCAGATCAAAAATTATTTCGATATGTCATTTTGGGCGTGGGCTTTACGTTTGTTACCTTACTGCCGCAAAAGTGCGTATGAAACCGCGCAAAATACACTCATTGAGCTTGCACAGAAAAGTAAGACATTGTTCGCTGGTATTCGAGAGTGCGAGAATATTGATTTTGATTTTAAAGATAACGGTAAATTGGCCTTATACGATAATCAATGCACGTTCGAATGGGTTCAAAAATATGTTGATCGGCTTAAAAAATTTGATGTGCCTGCCGATGTGCTGACGCAGGAACAGGCGTTCGAAAAAGAACCGGCATTGAATGGAAGTAAAAAGTCGTTTGTTGGTGGTGTATATTATCCGGATGATGCGTTTGGTGATTGTCAGAAGTTATGCCGCGGCTTAACCGCCAAGATGAAAAAATCCAAAACTTTTACCCTGAAAACAAATACACCGGTTAAGGATATTGTGACCGAAGGTGAGGAGGCGAAGGCCGTTTTAACAAAAGAAGGTCTTGAGGAATTTGACCAGATAGCCGTCTGCACAGGTGCGTATATGGACGATGTGTTAAAGTCTGTTGGCATTAATGAATGTCTGTATCCGATTAAGGGATATGTGATGACATTTGACCGGGACAAATCTTTTACCTATCCGGCACATAATATCACGGATGATGGCACGGCGACTGTTATGCTTCCACTCGGAAAACGTTTTAAGGTTTCATCGTTTGTGCACTTCAACGGATATGACACAACGTTTAAGGATGACATTATTCGTAAGATTACGCGTAATCTGCATAATATTTTTCCGGATATGCCGGTGAAGAATGTAAATCTGGCAAATGATTTCCGGCCATATGCCCCAAGCGGTGTGCCGATCGTAAAACAGACCAAATATAAAAACGTATTTGTAAACCTTGGGCATGGTCGATACGGATGGACGTTATCCGCCGTTACCGGCCACAATGTCGCAAATTTGATGAGTGATAAGGCCGCATGAAAATAGGCATATTTGATTCCGGTCTTGGCGGGCTTTTGATCGCCGCAAGTATTCGCAAACAATTACCCGATTACGACTATATCTACCTTGGCGATACACTTCATGTTCCTTATGGACGTAGGTCATCTGCCGCCGTATATAACTTAACCGAAAAGGCGGTTGATTATCTGTTTCGGCAGAATTGCCAATTGATTATCGTGGCATGCAATACGGCGTCGGCGATTGCGTTACGAAGTATTCAGCAGGATTATTTGCCAAAACATTATCCGGACAGACGTATCCT
>JAUICS010000251.1 GCA_030427765.1 Alphaproteobacteria bacterium | reverse complement strand
ACATTGGAAAAGGCTATATCGTAAAAGACGGAACCGATGTCGCCATCCTGAATTACGGCGCACGTATGGGTGAGTGCCTGGCGGCCGATGAAACACTCACACAAAAAGGAATTTCCGCAACCATCGCCGATGCACGTTTTGCAAAACCGCTTGATGTCGAGCTACTAACGCAATTGGCAAAAAACCATAAAGCCCTGATTACGATTGAAGAGGGATCCATTGGCGGCTTCGGGTCATTCATTCTTCACGCACTGAATGACAACGGTTTACTTGATGGTAAATGCAAAATCAAAACCATGTACCTACCCGATATTTTTCAGGATCAGGACACACCTTACAAACAGTATGAGGACGCCAAATTAAATGCATCCCATATTGTAAATGCCGTTACATCCCTTTTGAAATAACCGGCATATCCCAATGACATTAATCCGGCCAACAATCGTTCTTTTTGACATGGACGGAACAACCGTTCGGCATGTAAATCCGCGGTTGTTGAATGTGCTTGAATATCTTGATGACCTGAGCTTTAAATTCGCACGCGGGGTCGGAATGGTGTCGCGATTATGGCGTAAACAGAAAGACATACATGATAAACCGCGTCGTCATTCACCGCAGGTTCTAATCCACCGCGTTATGCATACACTTCGTCAAAAACCGGTTGAGAAAATTGTTCAGCCCTGCCCCGGAATTTACACGTTGCTGAATTTCTTCAAGGACCAGGATATACCGATGGGATTGGTCAGTAACGGTCTGGGAAAAGGATATGGCCATGAAATACTGGACACATTCGATCTTGGGAAATACTTCAAGGCCACGACGTTTCGTGAAGACATCCGCCATTCCAAACCTAACCCGCAGCCATTATTGATTACGCTGGATAACATTAACCTGCTTCAAAACAACGACAATGTTATCTGGTATATCGGCGACCGTCATAAGGATGTGTCGGCTGCACTCGCCGCCCGTGAACACCTGAAGGGGAAAATCATACCCTTTTCATACGGTATCAACGCCGCCGTTGCCATTTTGGAAAACGGCATACATCCGGACCACATTATCCTGAATTACGAAGAATTTACCGACAGAATATCGACACTATTCTAGCGTATTTGCGTATCTTCAAAGACCATGTAATGACCGGGATTAACAACGCGATCAACTTGTCCCATATCAGTACCGAAATTAGTAGAAATATAGCCCCATAATTCACCAAGCGATTGTATGGCCACCATATTTCCCTGTAGCAATTTTACAATCTGCTGGATGGCCGATTTCGGTTTTGGATATATTGATAAGGCAAGATCATCGCGCCCTTCACGGTCTAGCATGATGGCGGTTTCGTCAAGCGCATCATCTAAACCGCCAACAACATCAACTAATCCTTTTTTCACTGCCTGACTACCGAGCCAGACACGACCTCCGGCAATGTGATCAACTTGATCAAACGACATGCCGCGCCCCTCCGCCACGCGCGATACAAAATTTTCATACACATAATCCATATAGGCATTAATGCGCTGCTTCTCCGCCGTATCGAACGGCTTATTCATCGACCAGAAATCGGCACTTTTCCCGTAGTTTATGTCATGCCAATTCACATTAAGGTCTTTCCAAAGGTCCTGAAGAACGAATTTACCGCCGACAACACCGATTGAACCCGTCATAGTGAGCGGTGATGCGACAATAAGATCGGCATCCGTGGCCGCCCAATACCCGCCGGATGCGGCGGCACTACCCATTGACACAACGACCAGCTTACCTTTTTCCTTCGCCCGCACAACGGCACGGCGAATTGTTTCCGATGCAGATGGTGACCCGCCCGGGCTATCAATCCTCAGGACAATCGCATCAACATCTTCATCCTTCGCCAGCATCATAATAGTTGTGGCAATTTCATTGGCCGCGGCCACCGGACCACCGGGCAAGAATGCATAAGCCCCGCTATTTGCATTACGTGGCATAATCGCACCGGTGATATACACCATCGCCACATTCGGTTTATCCTGCCCCATAACCAACATGCTATCGCCACCGCCATGAACTGTACCGAGGACATTTGATAAGTAGGATAAATCAACAAAATCAATATCCTCACTTTCGGGGTCACCCGTCACATCCTCACGTATCTGGCGCACAAACTCATCATAATATGCAACCCGATCAATCAAACCAGCGTCAACCGCCTCTTGGTCAAGAAGCATACCGACATCAAGTGCGTTTTTGACCTGATCAACACTCAAGCCGCGATCATCGGCGATGTCGACAACAAATGTTTGCCCGACCGTATCAATAAGTTCCGTCATCATAATTTTATTCGCCGGTGTTATATCCGCATGGGTAAACATTTCAAACGCTGATTTATACTCCTTACGTTGGTAAAAATCTGTCTGCACCCCGAATTTGAGCAACGCATTTTTCAAAAACGGCATGGACGCGTTAATACCTGTAAAACTTAGTGAACAAATAGGTTGCATCCAGATTTTTGTCGCGGCACTTGATAGGTAATACAAACCAGTGGCATTTCCAAAATCACCAAAGGATGTGGTATATATCTCGACAAATTTACCAGTATTCTTGAAACGTTTAATGGCATTACGAAGTTCCTGAATACTGGTCAGGCTTAAACCGCCACTTTTTATCGAAATGACAAGCCCCTTCACACGGTCATCATCCTTTGCACGGTCCAGCGTATTTATTGTTTTGTAAAGCGTCATTTTCCCAAACTGGAAAGGGTCACTTAATGTCGGGCTTAGCGGCTGCTCAGGGATTGGCCCGTCAATGGTCAACACAGGGACAATTTTATCTCCTAATGACGGCAAAGATGCCTGACTTAACAAAATCGATGTCGATACAATACTGATCGTCAGGGATATCAGCATCAGCGCACCAAGCATCATGCATGTACGTTTTAATGCCTTCCATACGATCGGAAGAATACGCCACTTTCGTGATTGCGGCTTATGTCGGGACTTGGGTGTATAAAATAATGGACTGCGCTTTTGCATCTGTACCCTCAATTCATAAACATTGCGCTTTATGCATCAACCAATGGTCGGCCAAAACACACGCCATCATGGCCTCAACAACCGGAACGGCGCGAATACCAACACACGGGTCATGCCGTCCTTTGGTAATAATATCGGTATTCTCACCGTCTTTTGAAATGGTCTTTTTCGGCGTTAAAATCGAACTTGTCGGTTTGATGGCCACACGGGCAATAATATCCTGTCCGGACGAAATTCCGCCGAGTATGCCGCCTGCATTATTTGTCAGGAAAGCCGGCTTACCGTCCTTACCCATTTCAATCTCATCCGC
>JAUICS010000250.1 GCA_030427765.1 Alphaproteobacteria bacterium | reverse complement strand
GGCAGGCATTTTAAAACCATTTTAGCCATGGCCATAAGGGCACCGGTATTTCCCGCCGATACAATTCCATGCGCGCGCCCATCGGCAACGGCATCAATACTCAGGCGCATACTGCTTTGTTTACCGGAACGAAGTGCGACGGAGGGTTTTTCGTCACTCGACACATATTTATCCGTATGATGGATAGACGATACGGCCTTTAATCGCGGATATTTATCAAGCTGCTTAGTGATAAGGGTTTCATCACCAAAGAAGAGAAAGTTAGAATCAGGACGTTCCTTAAGCGCCGCATCAGTACCCGGAATAACCACTTCCGGCCCGACATCACCACCCATAGCATCAATCGCAATCGTAAACGTCTTTTTACTCAAGACATTTCTCCTAATATCAGGCGTGTATCACAACCTGCTGAAATTAATCATGAAACTTGATGTTGGCACTATATTTGAAAATGTTACCGAAAGATAGACGGCATGTAAGAATTATACCCACCGGCCACGAATGTGCGGCCAATAGGGAATTAAGAGCGACCTTCGATAATTTGCTCGCCTTTATACATACCTGTCTTAAGGTCAATGTGATGACGACGCTTTGCTTCACCCGTGTTTGAGTCTTCAACCCAGTTTGTTGCTTTCAAACGGTTGTGTGAACGGCGCATGTTACGCTTTGACTGTGTCGTCTTCTTCTTAGGAACTGCCATGATGTATCCTTCAAATTAATTAAGAATGAGTTTCTACATAATTCCAGGGGGAATTGCAAGTACTTTCGCACAATAAATATGATGCGGCGTAACCTTACTGACTACTCGGATGGCTCCTGATCCGTATCTGTTTGCCAGTATTGTAACGCCGCAAACGGATTCTTACGCAATTCCGATGGTTGCCGGAGACTTTCCCCCTCATCCCCATTTTCGTAGAACACCCCTTCACCATGCGGGTAAGGGTCCAATGCAAGCGACAAATGCTGAGTTATCAGCTCGCCCAAATCAATCGACCCGTTTTCAATTGGTTCCGGATCGTCCTTTTCGTCCATGATCGGAAGTTCATCATCATTATTTTTGTATTTCAGACGTTTTGATGCCGCAACAAACGTAACGGCCTGCGTACGATCGGCAAAAAAGGATTCAAACTCTTCCCGAACTTTCTTCTTTACCGGCTCAAGCGTTATAACACAGTCCTGAAACACATCGGCATGTATTGTACCGGATATACGGACTATATAGCCGCCCTGTTCACGGGTAATGTTTATCTTTGCATCCAAACGTAAAATATCGGTAACACCCAAACGGTCCTTTAATGCCATCTTTTGATGTTCATCCGGTGTAATTGTCATCGACATCGGGTCTTGGCCAATCTCATCCGCCTCAATCACATGTGACCATTCTACGTGTGTTTTCATGTCAGTTCTATTCTATCTCGCCCAATGTATTTTGAACGCCTGTTTCTATGCTTTGCGGTGCGTACACAATGTCATCGTAAGACATTTTTTCCATGCAGGTCCATAGTTTTTTCATAAACCCCTCAGCCTTTTTCACAGCTGCATCGTCAATATCCGGCACGGTTCCATATAGATTTTTTCGTAACGCATCATCCAGTCGACCGGTTTCACGTATACCTTGTTCATAAGCGTGAACGCGGCCATTGAAGCCGGCCATCATACGTTTCATGTGACGCGGTACGCTTAAATCCCCGATACCCATTTCCCGCAGGGACGAATCGATATTTTTAAACATGACATCAAATAACATTTGCGATTCCTGATCACTTTCCAAGGATTTAAGCTGCAACATCACCATAGATGCAAGGAGTGAGAGTAATTCAAAACGTCCATCAAGTGTGTCCGGCACCGCCATGTCTTCATAAAAACGGGTATCACGCGCGGCAAGGGCGATGCTTTCATACAGGGCCAAAATATCCTTTTTCGCGCATTTGCCATTACAGTTCAAAAATTTAAACCCCATAAAATTCATCATGAATCCCTTTATTTTTTTAAAATCTAACTCTATCTGTAATATATGTAGTCTAATATCCAAAATGTCACGTTTATAGGGACCATGCGTAAAAAAATTTTTATATCCGCCATATCTGCCGCCTGCATTCTATCGATGGCCGGTGCGTGCACGCCGGAAACGGCCACACGTGGAAACTTTGTCAAAAATTACCAGCTGGAACGCATTAAACCGGGTAAGGATACGCGCCAGTCCGTATTGCGTACTCTCGGCTCACCAACCACAACAGACCCTTTTGATAACCGCGTTTGGTACTATCTGGGGCAAAAGACCGAAAAACACGGTATGTTCGATCCGGAAATTATTGATGAGCTTGCCATCCGCTTAACCTTCAATGATGAAGGGCTTCTCGATTCCGTTGAGAAATTAGAGAACGGACATATGAGCGTTCCGATTTCCGATAACGAAACACCAAGTGCCGGCCATGGTGAGCCAAGTGCGGTATCTCAATTCTTACGGAATTTAGGACGTTTCAACAGACCTTCGTCAGACACGGAATAAATATACAAGAACCTTACTGGTCGCTCTGTTCGGGATTCATAAAATCCTTTATCGTTTCATCATCATCTGACTGGCGATCAAGAAGACTGTCAAATTCAGTGTCATCTTCGCTTGCAACATCAACCGTGTTGCCAAGGCAATCCTTTACCCAGACATCATAAACCGGATGATCAAGGGACGATAACGCCGGTGATGATGCGAACATCCAGCCGGAAAAAACCCATTTTCTGGACTCTTCAAATTTCTTTTCCCAAATTTCCAGAAATGCGGCGGTTTTCGGGCGATCGATAGGTTCACTTTTCTGGCATGTACGCGGTTTGATTGAGATTGTTCCAAAACTAACAGTTTCACCGACCTTGACCTCAAATGTCTGTGTCCTCGCCGTGATTTTATTCAGTGAAGTTAATTCGACAGTATCATATTCGATAAGACCAGCCTGCGCCGGCACTGGAAACAAAGCTGTAACCACATATAACGCCAGACAACATGCGCCGTATTTAAGTTTTGAAACGTCCGTCACAGTTCCTTGCAATCTATGATTCTGAATCACTGCTGCCCGTCATTGAAAAGATGAACTTTCCAAGAAGCTGCTCAAGACTCACATAAGGCTGCGTGTAAATAAGCTCACCGCCATTCGGAATTTCTTCATATTCCGCGCCCGGCTCAATTGACAAGAATAAACCACCAAGCAGGCTTTCACTTGATACAATAGCTGCGCTATCTTCAGGAAGTTTATAACGCTCATCAATATTCATTTTTACGACGGCCTCAAACGTATCAGAAAACGAAATGTATGTGATCTGTCCAATCTTTACTCCCCCCAGCTGGA
>JAUICS010000249.1 GCA_030427765.1 Alphaproteobacteria bacterium | reverse complement strand
TTCACTGTTTACAGGTTCATCAACAGGAGGTGGCGGGTTGGGCGCATCTTCTTCCGAGTTGGCATCCGGCGGTGGATTGCCTTCTGATGAACCGTTTTCATTTTCTTTTGGCAAGTCTTCTTCTGGAAACGGCGGTGGAGGATCGTCATTATGCATATTGATACTTTCTGATTACATGTACGGTCAGTTACATATACAGATAGTATAAACCAATTATGTAGGCGACATAAAGGGATGAGAAAACATAGCCCATGAACATCGGTATTCGCTTCATGGTCAGAATGAACGCTGCAAAAATGACACTTACGGCCAGCATAATCCATATGTCGAATTGAACGACCTGCGGTGCAATTGTTCCGGACTGTATTGGCTTAATGGCCGTTGTTGTACCAATAATCATCAGGACGTTGAATACGTTGGAGCCAACAATGTTTCCGAGGACAATATCCGCATGTTTCTTCATGGCGGCGATAACACAGGTGGATAACTCTGGTAAACACGTACCAAACGCAATAATAGATAATCCAATAACGGCCTCCGGCACCTCCATAACCTGCGCAACAATAATAGAGCCGCGCACAAGATACTCAGCCCCCAAGGCAACGCCTGCAAATCCAATAAGCAGGAAGAAGAACGCGGCGTAAATATTGCTGAATTCCGGTTCTTCAACCTCTTCAGGCTCCATCTCGCCCTTAAGTGTCTGGCGGTATTGGTAGGCAATATAGGTGAGAAGGGCGACCACCATCAAAAGGCCTGTAATCCGGTCAATTTCACCCATGATCATCATAATGGTCATCCAAACGGATACAAGTATCATCATGACGAGATCGCGTGTTAATCCTTTTGAAACGGCCGGTATGGTGGCGATGCATGCGGTGACACCAATGACCATAAGGATGTTTGCAATATTTGATCCGACAACATTACCAATGGCAATTCCGGCGGAGCCTTTCAGGTTGGCGTTCACACTAACCAGCAATTCCGGCAATGATGTCCCGAATGCAACGATTGTAAAGCCAACAATGAGCGGTGAAATTCCATATTGGCGGGCAACATATATAGCGCCGTCGACGGCCCAATTTCCGCCATTATTATTCCTAGGATTATCGCGCCAAATGCAAGGAATAGCATTTGTGAAGTTGTTACATCAATCATCGTTGAAATTCTTGTTTATAGAATCATGTCTAAGTAAATATAGTGAATTTTGCATCTGATGGCTAATGATCTTTTTCACCATCTCCCCAATTTAGTCCGAAGCCAAATGCGCGGTCCATTTCATTGTGTCCGGGGAAGTATTCTGTCCGGTTTATTATTTTCATGCCACCGTTGTCGTTCTGGACACTGGCAATGACGCATAAATTCAGCTTCTCACGGTGGGTGTTAAGGGTCAAAACAAGCGGTTTCCGGTTACCAATGTGAATGAAAATTTCCGGTGCGACTTGTGACCATTGCGATGCACCCTCATAAATATAGACGTATATGATCAGTCGTTTGATTTTGTCCCAATGTTGGCCGTTCAGGCGAACACTTTCATCATATCCATCTTTTTCACCGGTGCGCTCATCGTCGGAAAGCAAAAGATAGGGAGGCTCGTTATAAGACCCATGCAGGTTTCCAAAGGCCTGTATCGCACCGCGTGTGCCGTCATGAAGCTCATAAAGGCATCCAAGGTCAAGATCGACATTTTTCTGAACGGTCGGATTGAAGAATTTGCCGAAGAATGACGTGTTTTTGACGATTATCGGGTGCCATTGGCAACCGATTTCAATATCACCGAAACCGCCCTTTGGTGGGGGCATAGAATGATAATCACCCGATTTAATAATAAGGCCGTCGGCGGTGGTCAGGTTTTTCTTACGGTTGTATCCGGCGGCCCCTTTGGCATTGCCGTGTCCGGAAAATTTACTCCGTGACCGTGTTGCTTCTTCTATGGATTTACCTGAACGACTACTCATGATGTATCCAGTATGCCTTATTCTGATGGTGTTGTCGTGCTTGTAAGCTCTTTTTTTTGCCTAAAGCGTTTGTAAAGGTATCTTAGCGGAAAATACAGAAGCATGCCAATTGTGGCGAGAATTGCGGCAACGGGGCCGAATAACATCCAAATCGCCGCGGGTGCAAGCCCCGGGCCAATATAGGCAAAGGCCAGTGTCGGGCAAAAAAGAATAAAAAACGTAATAAGAAAATGCATGCAGTAACTTAATCTAAAAATTCTATTGTGGGTGCACTTATCCTCTCAGCCATCGTGATCGCCGGAATTTTAAGGCGGCCATCAACAATTTGACTTAGGTCCGTATTGTAACGCCAAACAACCTTCTTGTCTTGTGTAACCTCAATAATGTGGCCCTGCATCGAATTTGTTATAAGCGTGTTTCCGTTTTCCAAACGTTGCTGGTTCCCATAAAATTTGGATTTAAGCGGGTGTTTGGCCGTTCCTTCGTAGGTCCATTTTGTTTCCTGCGTTACCGGATCGAATTCTACTACCCGTGAAAATCCACCTTCCTTGAAGTTACCGAAATTATCGAACATCAGGATATTTCCGTTGTCCAGAAGGTCTACATCGTGCTGGTTGCGGAGTTTTAAATCATACATGTAAGTGGCGGTTTTCTGAAAAGGGTCCAGAACCGCAACGGTATCAAGGTTGCGCAGGGAAACCAGTAAATGCCCTTCCTGAAGCCAGGGAGCGTCACTGCGAGGCTTTTCGATAATCTCGATGGAATTGGCGTGTGTGATGTCCAGTTTATCTTTCGATACCTGTGCAAGCACGTTTTTGTATCGTGACCGTTCTATGCTGTCCAAAATAGAAAATTTATAAATCGGTGTTCCGTTTTTGTTAAATACGACGACATGGTCATTTAAAAATTTTCGTTCACCGCGAGTTTGCACGGTGTGTTCCAACACATGAATATGGCCCTTTGATGATATTTCGATGTCGCCATGCAGGTTTTTATCAACCGACCAAATGACGTTTGAATTTTTATCCAGTTTCACAAGGCCCCCGCCATAAGGTGTAAGGCCCGCAATATATATAATCAGAAGGATATCGCCATTTTTATAAAGATGGGCATCCCGGATGTAAAAGTAACTGTTATCAATATCGAACAGGGTTTTTATATGCGGTAAATCCGGCCATTCCGTCTTAACGTCGAATGTCCATGAATGGATAATATTTCCGTTAATATCGATCAGACGGGCGGTTGTGTCATGCGTGGTGGTAAATAGCGTATACGCATTTTTATTATTGGGATGCTTGTTGTAAACGACCCCGGGTTTATATTTGCTTTTTTTGATTCGTGTCGGCCATTTTGTTGACTTTTTGTGATCATTAATGCGCAATTGCCGTTTTAGTGCG
>JAUICS010000248.1 GCA_030427765.1 Alphaproteobacteria bacterium | reverse complement strand
ATTGGCAACAATTATATTCAGGTTTTTTCGCTCGAGCTTACTGCGGGCATTATCCTCAACATTTTCTGTTTCAGCGGCGAACCCCACAACTATACTCGGCCGTTTGCTTTCATGATGGGCAATACTGGACAAAATATCAGGATTTTCAGTAAGTGTCAGCGTTGGCGGCCCCTCCCCTGCTTTCTTCTTAATCTTCTGTCCGGCCTCTGCCGCGACCCGCCAATCGGCCACCGCCGCCGCGCAAACCGCCACATCCACCGGAAGAGCCTGAAAACACGCGTCCTGCATTTGCGCCGCCGTTTCCACATGCACGACATCAACGCCGTCCGGATCAGGCTCGTTTACCGGTCCAGTTACCAATGTCACACGTGCCCCCGCATCACGAAATGCCTTGGCAATGGCGTGCCCTTGCTTACCGGATGAACGGTTTCCAATAAAACGAACCGGATCAATAGGTTCATATGTCGGACCGCTTGTCACCAATACGTGTTTTTCCTTAAGCAAACCACGCCGTTGAAAATACCGATCAACAAAATCAAGAATTGTATCGGGTTCCGCCATTGGACCAACATCCATTTCGTTACACGCCGTCATGCCAACTACCGGATCAACGACCAATGCACCATCCTGCCGTATTTGTTCCATATTTCGCTGCGTCGCCGGATGAAACCACATTTTTCCGTTCATCGCGGGGGCATATACAACCGGCTTATCACTGGCCAGCAATGTTGTGCTGGCCAAATCATCCGAAAGACCATTCGCCATTTTGGCAATAATCTTGGCCGTCGCCGGAACGACCAGCACCATATCGGCCTCACGCGTGAAACGGATATGATCAATATCCATTCCGGCATCCAGTGCCCATAAATCGGTATATATCTCAAGACCGTCGAATAACTCCTCATCCAGAAGCATTGCCTTTTTAAGGGATGCGATAAGTTTACGTGAATTTTCCGGCATTAATTCAATCAGATCTTCTTCCAGCATATTGCTTTCAATAATCTTTTGAAGACGATCATAATCATCCGGCGATGCGCTTTTTAGCGCATCGTGGAAATCCTTGTTATTGAGCATATCAAGCAAACGCTGCGCCCCGTCCGTCATAATCAGACGAACCGACGCGCCTTCGGCACGAAGCTTTTTAATCAGCTCGAAACTCTTATAAATGGCAATCCCGCCCGTCATGATGACAAGGAACGATTTGTCCTTCACATGTGCCTTCATAGGTAATTGTGCATTGTTATTCATGACGGAATATCCCCTTTTTAAAGCTTAATGCCCATATGTATCGCAGCGATACCAAATGACAAATTCTGGTATGATACTTTCTTAAATCCCGCATCCTGCATACGCATAACCAGTTTTTCCTGTGTCGGGAAACGCCGTATGCTTTCCACCAGATATTGGTAACTGTCGCGGTCTTTCGCAATCATTTGTCCCAGACGCGGAATGACATTGAACGAATACGCATCATATAGTTTCTGCAAACCGGCATTATCAACACGGCTAAATTCCATGCAGTAGAAACGGCCGCCGGGCCGAAGAACCCGAAACGCCTCCGAAAGCGCATCATCAATGCGGGTCACATTCCGCAAACCAAAGGCAATCGTGTATACATCAACACTATCATCCGGCAACGGCAGAGATTCGGCATTGCCCGTTACCCATTCGAGACCGTGAAAATACCCGTTATCAAGGCCGCGGTCACGACCGACACTCAACATCGACTGGTTAATATCACATACCGTAATACGCCCATCGCCCAGAATTTTTCGGTGAATACGAAACGCAATATCACCCGTCCCGCCCGCGACATCCAGATAATGCCGCCCTTTTGCCGGACGAATTTTCCGGACGAACTTATCCTTCCATAAACGGTGCACACCAAGGGACATGGCATCGTTCATAACGTCATAACTGGTTGCAACATTATCAAAAACGCCCAGAACCTTACCGGTTTTATCACCGGCATCCACCTTTTCAAATCCGAACCATTCCGATTCCTGATTACGCATAATTCATGTCCATATCTACGATGACCTTACCAATTGGCATCGTTCTTGCTTACTACAAATATAGGGTCTATTTCCCGATATTATTAGCAATTGTATATAAACACCAGTTCCCTTATGATGAAATATCAAAATTCAGCGCAACATAATATGCCCAGAACACCCAAAACACCGTCAAAAAACAAACTTGATGACATTGCCAAACAAGTGTCACAAAAATTATCGCAACCGAAAGCGGGCGCAGCAGGCTTTATGGGCAATATCCAGAATAACGCCGCAACCCCGGCACCTCAGCAGCAACCCCAGGCAAATCCGGGCAAGAAAGATTCCAGACCTATCCAAGAGGTTTTACGGGACGTCCTTGTAAAAGCCATTCATGAACATAAAGCCGGAAACCTGGACACGGCGGCGCATCTTTACAAAGAAATTCTGAAATTCGATAAGAACAACGCAACATGCCTTCATTACCTGGGCGTTGTAAATAAGCAGCAGGGCAAACATGCGGAATCCATTGCCCTGATTACAAAAGCACTCGAACAAAAACCAAATTGGGGCGATGCATATTATAACCTTGCCCTTACGTATAAAGAAGCCAAGGAATTCGATAAGGCAATTGAAGCCATTGAAAACGGCCTGAAATGTGATGGAAAACAAGCCAATTTATACAACGCACTGTCCATCATTTACCATTCGATGGATGAGGCCCAAAAGGGTTTTGAGGCTGCCGACAAGGTGAACAAACTTGATCCGACATTCCGTGACGCGTGGATTAACCGCGGTATTAACCTGTACCGCCTTGCCCGTTTTGATGAGGCACGAAAAGCCTATGAAAACGCCATTAAGCTTGATCCGAAACCGGCCGAACCTTACAACAATATCGGCGCCATTTACCTAATGCGCGGTATGTATTCCGATGCATTCCCGTGGTTTCAAACGGCGATCCAGCTAAACCCGAATTATGCCGAGGCCCATAACAATATCGCCACGTGTTATCGTCAGGCCGACCAGTATGGAAATGCCCTTCGCCACTATAACAAGTCACTTGATTGCGTGCCGAACTTCATTGATGCGCTGTGTAACAAAGCAAATATGCTGCGTCTGATGGGCCTTCTTGATGAAGCAAAAGAAACATACGAGAAGGTGATCGAGCTCGCACCGGAAGTATCGGATAACTTCAGCAACTATCTGATGTCGCTGCATTACATGGATACGCTATCTCAACAATACATATATGACAAAACCCGCGAGTGGGAAAAAATGTACTGTTCGAACCTCGAGGTTAAACACAGAAACAGCTTCGACAACGACCGTGACCCGGACCGAAAATTACGCGTGGGTATG
>JAUICS010000247.1 GCA_030427765.1 Alphaproteobacteria bacterium | reverse complement strand
GATGATGCGTATGCGCCGCTAGTGCCCGCACCGTTTCCGTTATTAGAACCGTTATAATATGACGGTAACACCTTATTATTCTGATCAAGTGGAAGAAAACGTCCGCCGGACAACACAAGCTGAATAGCATTTAGCAAATACTTACCGGACAATGTTTTGGGAAAATATCCGGCCGCCCCAAGGTCCATGGCCTTCTGAATATCCTTATCATTTGCCGTACCGGACATAAGGCCGAAATGCATATCGGGATAATTATCAATCATGAATTCAAAGCCGTTCATCCCGTCCATACCGGGCATTTGTAAATCGAGTAATACCAAATCGGCCTCATACCCGTTATTCAGGATGTCTTTTGCCTCATGAAGGTCCTTTGCAACTTCAACAGTAGAATCCGGCTGCGCACCCGTTATATATTGAACCAGTGCATCCCGAAATAACGTATGGTCATCAGCAAGTAGTAGTTTCATTTTTTTACCCCACTTTGTACGTAACCTTTAGACTAAGTTAAAACACCCTATCCGTAAATCCTATTTAAGTCTTACATAAAAAGATAAAAAACATATTAAAATCAAATTATTTGTTTCAGTATAGGCTCCACGATACTATACAAAAGTGAATAAAACATGCATGCATACCATGATAATCATGTGCATTTTGCAACAACACATACAAAAAACATAATATATCAAGGAATTACTTGGCGTTCGCCACGTGAATTTCTTGTGATACATCCGGCCCGACGCCTTTGAGAGTAAGACGGTAAACATGAACAGACTCCAAAACGCGCTGAACATAATTACGCGTTTCATAAACCGGTATTAATTCAACCCAGTCTATCCAGCCAATTTCTTTGTCCCGCGGGTCACCGAACGTTTTCATCCATTGCGCAACACGGCCCGGCCCACCATTATATGCGGCCAGCGCGAGTATGTAAGAGCCATCATATTTATCCAGCAGATAATTAATGTAGTGTGATCCCAAACGCACATTATACTCCGGCCGGGATGTTAACCACGACTGCTGATACGACATCCCTTTCTTGCGGGATATGTACTTTGCCGTTGCCGGCATAAGCTGCATTAGACCACGCGCCCCGGCCGAGCTTTGCGCCTCGATATCATACGCACTTTCCTGACGGATAATACCGTGTATCAAGGCCCATTCAACATCATCGATATCATCCAGATAACGTATAACCGTCGGATACGCCTGATCCTTCAAAATCACGCCCTTATAACTCGCTTTCTTGGCAATCAGGATGGCATCATGCGGCTGGTTAATCTGTGTCGACAGCTCGGCAATCATCCTGTAATCCGCCGGTGTCTTCGCATAATCGGCAAGCCCTTGCAGAAAATCACTGGCCTCCGACCGCATGAACCCTTTTGCAAACATAATGGCGGCAACTGTCATATCCTTTTGCAAGAAACGGCGCTGTTCCTCGAAATTCAGTGGCGGCGCATCAACATTAAGTGAGAACGTAACATCCTCGGTCGGCTTTAATTCGCCATTTTGAAACACAACCTTCTGTGCTTTCAGCACATCTTTCGGCATGGATTTGAGTGCCGCCAGCGCCATTTGCCCGTAGAATGTTCCCGCATGCACCGCCGCCTCGCGATACCATTCTGCGGCAATATCCGGATGCCCTAACTTATCACTCGCGCGACCGGCCCAGTATGCGCCGCGTGAACGGCTAATCGGTGTTTCGACATTGTTATACAAACGCTCAAAATGCTCGAACGCCTCCCACGGCTTGTTCACAAAACGTAACGCCAGCCAGCCGCATATCCATTCCGCCTGCGCCAATGCAAAACCACTTGTCTGCATGTGCTTGCTGGCAATATAATATGCTTTTTCATATTCTTTTTTCTCAATCAACCGGCGTATAATGATGTGACGCTCGGCCCACCAGTCCTTCAGATTCGGGATGGTGTCTACTGGCGGCGGGTTAAGCAAAATATCAATCGCCCCGGCATCAAGATTACGTTTCCTGCGCCAACGTAAACGTTCATAAAGCAAACCCGGATCGGTCTTCAAATGGGATGGAATTTTCCCGATTAAGTAATCAACACCGGATTTATTGGCCGATAATCTTATCTTTGCCTCGACCATATATTTGTAATCATTGCCGAGCGTACGGGCCAAATTCCGGACATTTGTATATTGCTGCGTAGCGATCAAATGACGGATACGCAGCAGATTATTACTCTCATCCACCCATGATCGATACCGGTTCAGGAATTTTGCCTGCTGGTCCGGTGTTAACGTCGCCGTCGGCCACCATTCTTTGTAAAACTGTCGTGCCTGATCAATATTCCCATGTCTAATCATCGCCGACATAAACAATTCGGTTCCGTTTGGCGTAATAGGCGGGTTTTCACTGAACCATTCGATGATCCGCGCGTCCGGAACCTTCTCATTCAACACATTTTCGGCCTTGATACGCATTGCACGCTGGTTCGGCCATTCCGGATGCGCCCTGATAAATGCAACGACGTCTTCGAAATTGCCCTTATCATGGTTTATATTGCTAAAAATCATCCAGTCCCGGACGGTTTTGGCGAATTCATGGTTCTGACCGGAAAATTTACGCAGGAACACATCCGTGTCACTCCAACGCTTATTCTTGGCCGCACGTATCATACGCAAGAAATTCGTCTTTTCCTCATCATTCAACGTCACGGAAGTGTTATCGTCCAGAAAAACACTACGCGGTTTTTGATGCGGGATAATTGTATTGGACACATGGCGCGGTGTTTTTTCCTTAAGGGTCTCCGGCTTTACCTGAGGAATAACACTGGCATCGACAATATTTTCATTTTGTTCGCCAAAATCACTTGCCATCTGGAGCATTCGGACATGTTTATCAAAGGCAAACGTATCCCGGTCATAAAAGACGATGAACCCGAAAATAAAAACAGAGATTGCAATAACGGTCAGTGTGGTTAAAATGCCATGTCGGCTGAGAAAAAAATCATTTCTCTCTGAAAACAACGATTTAGACCTTTTAACAACAGCAAAAAGACGACGATTGTCCTTATGAGCACGCAAAATATCCATGGTTCAATACCCGCCCTTATCACACCGTTTACGAAAGAAGGTGTGGATTGGTCCGGACTTGATCGTCTTTTGGAATGGCATATTGAACAAGGGTCCCATGGTTTGGTTTTATGCGGTACAACCGGTGAATCTCCTACACAATCACTTGAAGAGCATGCAGAAATTATCGAACATTCTGTTCCGCTCGTAAAGGATAGAATTACAGTTATTGTCGGAACAGGATCAAACAACACCGCAGATGCCATTTCATTGACAAAGGCGGCGGAAACATCCGGCGCACATGCCGCGTTAATCATTACGCCATA
>JAUICS010000246.1 GCA_030427765.1 Alphaproteobacteria bacterium | reverse complement strand
CTATTGCAAAAGATACCTACCGCATTTTGACGTGCTACTTCAAAAGCTTTTGTATGGCTTCTGGCATCATTTTCTGCGTTTTTTATTAGCGGTGCGAGAGAGATATCCGCCTGATATGTACCTGCCAGAAAGGGGTAGTCGTTCCAATTTATCTGCCGTGAATAGAGTGTACGCGGTAATCTGTCTTGATGATTGGGGTATGGCCCTATTACGTGCGCACAAACATTGTCATACTTATTAAGAATACGCTTGAGGACTGGAGCGATCCAAAGGTATTCCGGTGTATGAACCTTTGTGGCGTGATAACTGATAATAACAGTGTTTTGTGTGCCTTGTTTTTTTAATTCCGATAGTTTCGGCGGGATAGGGGATAATACAGTTTTTGCATTCTTATAAATAGTTTGAAGATAAGGCGTTGATACCCATATTTCATTCAGTACGGATGATAACGTGGATAAGTGCTGGAAATGATTTTTGAGAAGCCTTTTTTTATAACTTTTCGAAACGCGCGGGTTTTGTAATAAACCATCCATATCATCGTCTAAAAACAAGATACATCCGGATATAAGGTTTTGTTTTTCACGGATCGTTTTTAGCCATTGTGAGGATGCGTAGCGGCAGAAAACAACTAAAGCATCTTCATAAATATAGTCATCGGCAGGAGGGATATCATGTATATCAAAAATCGATGTCAAATTTTCCGGAAAACGGTCTTTTAAGTAATAGTCCGTAGTCGGATTTGTTCCGTTTTGAACAATAATAAATTTTTGACACGGTTTTATGGGATTTGTGTTTCCACAAACCAGAGTAGATGATTTTTTCCTGAAAAAATTACGCAATGCTTTCGTTAGTATCGTCTATTTCCTCGGATACCAACTCCCTTAGGTATTGACCATAAGATGATTGTCCATATCGGAAGGCACGGGCAGAAAGGTCTTTATTACTTAAAAAGCCTTGTCTCCATGATACTTCTTCTAAAACACCGACACGTGTGCCAGAACGTTTCTGGATTGCGCGAACAAATTCTCCGGCTTCCAGCAAGGCATCGTGGGTTCCCATATCAAGCCACGTATATCCACGTCCCAGTTTAATGGCGTTAAGCTTTCCATTATCCAGAAAATGCTTGTTAACATCAGTGATCTCATATTCGCCGCGCGCGGATGGCGGGAGTGTTTTGGCGATTGATACCGCTTCGTTTTTATAAAAATATAAACCGGTTACCGCCCAGTGTGATTTTGGATGTTCGGGCTTTTCTTCAATTGAAACGGGTGTTTCATTCTTGTCATAGTTTAAAATGCCATAGCGTTCAGGGTCTTCAACGCTTGTTGTGAATACGGTTGCGCCTTTGTTGTTTTTGCGCGCCTCAATTAATTTTTCTGATAAACCATGTCCGAAAAACAGATTGTCTCCCAGGATAAGTGCGAAATCATCTTCCCCTATAAATTCCTCGCCAATTGTCAATGCTTGGGCCAGTCCTTTGGGTTCGGGTTGGGATGCATATGAAATCGAAATGCCGTATTGGGATCCGTCGCGGAATAAGTTTTTGTAATGGTGGGCATCGTCCGGGCGTGTGATGATTAATACGTCTTTAATGCCGGCGATTATTAACGTTGAAAGGGGATAATATATCATTGGCTTGTCATAAACAGGCAGGAGCTGTTTATTAACGGCCTTTGTTATCGGATGCAGGCGTGTCCCGCTTCCCCCGCTTAAAATTATGCCTTTCATGAAAACCTCACACTTGGTAATGGTTTCTAAATAATCGATTAGCATTTAAAATGCAAGGTTGTGCGCGGATTTTATTGGCTAATCTATATCGGCATTGTGTGTTGCAATATCAGTTTACAATGATAAACCTATACAAGATGTAAATTTGCACTAAAGGGACTAAGCAGCCATGCAGATTATTGATACAGATATTAAAGACGTTAAAATTCTGGAGCCGAAGAAATTTGGTGACCATCGCGGTTTTTTTTCCGAGACGTATAATCAGAAAGTGTTAGAGGATTTGGGTATTAAGGGTAATTTTTGCCAAGACAATCATTCTTTTTCTGCCGATAAAAATACTGTTCGCGGACTGCATTTTCAAACACCGCCATTTGCCCAGGGAAAATTGATACGTGTTACAAAAGGGGCCATTTTTGATGTGGCTGTTGATATACGTAAGGGGTCTCCGACATTCGGTAAACATGTGACGGCTGAAATTGCGGCCGATAATTGGCGTCAAATATGGGTCCCTGAGGGGTTTGCCCATGGCCTATGTACTCTTACCCCGGACACGGAAGTCCTTTATAAAGTGACCGGTTTTTATTCGCCTGATCATGATAAAGGTTTGCTGTGGTCTGATAAAAATATAGGCATTAAATGGCCGGTCAAGCAGGATGAGGCTATATTGTCCGAGAAAGATTTGGCGCAACCTCTATTTGAAACATTTGATTCGCCTTTTATCTATGGCGATATGATTGAAAAGGCCGCATAGGAGTAAGCATGAAAAAAATTATCGTTACCGGTGGGGCCGGTTTTATCGGTTCGGCGCTCGTCCGCTACTTGGTTATGAAGCAATCTTGCTCCGTCCTCAATATTGATAAATTGACGTATGCGGCCAATCTGTCGTCTCTTGATGTGATTACGAGTGATCCGGTATATGCTGATAAATATACGTTCAGGCAGGTTGATATAAATGATACTGCGGCTGTGCTAAAAGCATTCGAAGATTTTGAGCCAGATTACGTCATGCATTTGGCGGCGGAGTCTCATGTTGATAGATCAATTGACAGTCCCGATGAATTTATTCAGACGAACGTGAATGGTACCGTGTCTATGTTGAACGCGGCACTGGCGTATTACCGTTCATTGCCAACTGATAAAAAGGAGATCTTTCAATTTCTACATGTTTCGACGGATGAGGTGTATGGAAGTTTGTCTTCTGATGACCCTGCCTTTACAGAAGTGACGCCGTATGATCCGCGATCTCCGTATTCTTCCAGTAAGGCGTCGTCCGATCATATGGCGCGTGCGTGGCATCATACTTATGGACTTCCTGTTGTTATTTCCAATTGCTCGAATAACTATGGCCCTTATCATTTTCCAGAAAAATTAATTCCCATCACAATCATTCGTTGTTTGAATGAGGAGCCTATCCAGATATATGGAGAGGGCAAAAATATACGTGACTGGTTATACGTAGATGATCACGTTGAGGCGCTTTATGAAATTGTGAGGCGGGGAAGAGTCGGGGAGTGCTACAATATTGGTGGGGAGGCCGAGCGCTCCAATCTTGAAATCGCACATGTTATTTGTAGTGCCATGGATGAGCTTGTACCACGTTCCGGCGGCGGCAAATATGCAGATTTGATTACATTTGTAAC
>JAUICS010000245.1 GCA_030427765.1 Alphaproteobacteria bacterium | reverse complement strand
TTATGGGTTGATGCCGCAATGTTATCACGGGCATCTTTTAACATTCTTTGCAATGGCGGTACAAATGGATGGTCGGGCTTCAGATTGAACAATTCCACCCAATCCGGATTATGAACCGGCCATCCGGACGCGGCAATCGGGGCAATCGTTTTTGCCCAATGTTTGGGTACAAGCGTCCACCAGAAAAGATCGACCAATTTGCGCATGATTTAGAATATTATGAATAATTGCCTTTGTAAAGCAAATCGGGGCCATTAGGCTTATACTTGTCAGTCCAGCTGGAATGTCACACCAAGCATAATGCGGTGATCGTCAAAACTTTCTTGTCTGTATCCGGTGTCAAATCGGGAGGTTTCGAAATACCGGTATTCCGTATTCAGTGATGTTGTCTTGCCAAGCGGCATTTGCATACCACCGCCAAATTGCCATGCCAGTCCGGAATCGGATTTTTCGGCATCGTGCAGTGCCTGCTGGCTATCCAGTACACTGCCGTCATGTTTTGCAATGCCTGCACCGAAGGCAAGATACGGTGTAATATGGTTAAGTGGATTTTCTTGCTTACTATCATTCAAATTGATCTTATTGGTAAACATGAATGTTTTGTATTCACGGTTATGGGCCAGAAATTCACCGGAATGATGAGAGACGGCATCATTTTCATTCAAGAATGAAATGTCGGCTTTGCTGGAGGGTTTTTTACGTTTGTCTGTTTCGTGTTGACCCAGGTCGACATTTAGTTCCCGGAACATACGAAACGCGGTATCCGTACGGGTATCTTTGGCGTGAGATGCAGATACTGGTTTTTGTGTAATATTTGGAACCTTATAACCCATGAAACGGATGGTTTTTTGGACATTCGCCTGCACACTGAACGAAGCAGTGATTAAACATGCGGACATCAATAAAAAGCAAAGGGTCTTTGCGTTAAAAATCATGGTGATCGGGTTATGTGATCAAGTTTGACGGTCAAAAGGGAGAATCGACATGAATAAATCGAAAGTGACGCGATCGATTCTATGCCTTGATACTATATCAAAAACGGTTTTTTTACAACCTTGACGTCAGTTTGTGCATATGATTGTAAGTATAGGCACATAAGTAATTAGCGGGCCAATAAACCCGCTAACATAAACAATGCCAAGGATGATAAAATAAGATTATTTTTTGTCGGCTTTTTTTGCTGGGCCGGCTGTTTTCTTTTCGATGAAAGAAATCGAACCGCCTGCCTTCTCAACGGCTTCTTGTGCAGTTTTTGATGCTGCGCTCAGTGTTAATGTCACTTTCGCCTTAAGCTCACCATTGCTAAGAAGCTTGATACCGTCCTGCTTACGACGCACAACCTTTGATTCAACAAGAACGGCCTCATCAATCGGCTTTTTCGCGTCGATTTGCTTATTGTCGATGGCGTCTTGTAGACGGCCAAGACTGATTGTCGAGTAATGCGTCCGGAAGTTATTTGTGAAACCCATTTTCGGCATACGGCGATCAATAGGCATTTGTCCGCCTTCGAAACCTTTGATGGCAACACCAGTACGTGACTTCTGACCTTTTTGGCCGCGACCACATGTTTTACCTGTACCGGAACCAATACCGCGGCCAACGCGCTTACGGTTTTTAACGGATCCTTCGTTTGGGCTCAATTCATTCAGTTTCATTGTTTCGTATCCTTGTTATGCGCTTTGGTATTACGCAGCGTCCTCAACTTTAACCAAGTGTTTTACTTTCTCAATCATACCGCGTACGGCTGGAGTATCCTGTAAAATTTTTGAACGGTGGCGGCGGTTAAGGCCAAGACCGATCAATGTTTTTTCCTGGTAGTCCTGACGACCGATTGGGCTGCCTGTTTGTGTTACTTTTACGACCTTACCAGTAGGAATTTTCTTCGCCTTTTTAGACGTTTTCTTGGCTACCGGCTTTGCGGCTTCTTTCTTAGGGGCTTCTTTTTTAGGAGCCTCTGTTTTTGCGACGGCTTCTTTTTTAGGCGCAGGCTTTTTAGAAGCAGTCTCTGCTTTCTTCGCAGGCACCTTTTTCGCGGCTGGCTTCGCAGTGGCTTTTTTGGCCGGGGCCTTCGTTGCTTTTGTGTCGTCTTTTTTATCTTCAGCCATGATTAACTCTCTTGTGTTGTCTCATCAGCATCACCAGCGTCAACGTCGGCCGGTGTTACCGTTTGTGTTTTTGTACCATGCACATCTGTTTCACGTGCCGCAACAATGTCGCTGACTTTCTTACCGCGGCGTGCGGCAACCTGACGTGGGTTCTGGATGTTTTTAAGGGCATCAAGCGTTGCATTTACCATGTTGTAAGGGTTACTGGAACCGATGGATTTTGCAACAATGTCCTGAATGCCAAGAGATTCAAAAATCGCACGAAGAGGACCACCGGCAATAATACCTGTACCCGGAGGTGCTGAGCGAAGGAACACACGGCCAGCACCGGAACGACCGGCGATATCATGGTGCAGTGTACGGCCTTCTTTCAATGGAACGCGGATCATTTCACGTTTGGCTTGCTCGGTCGCCTTACGAATGGCATCCGGAACTTCTTTCGCTTTACCATGACCGGAACCAACTCGGCCGCGACCATCACCAACAACAACCAGTGCGGCGAAACCGAAACGGCGTCCACCTTTTACCACTTTGGCAACACGGTTAATGGCGACGAGGCGATCCTCAAATTCAACTTCTTGCTGTTGTTTTTCTGCCGGTTTCATGTGTCTTAAATCCTATTCCTGATTATTCTTCCTATTAAAACTGAAGACCACCTTCACGGGCACCTTCGGCAACGGCTTTCACACGTCCGTGATAAAGGTAACCCCCGCGGTCAAATTGTATTTCGCTTACACCCGCTTTTTTCGCACGTTCGGCAAGAAGTTTGCCAACGGCGGTTGCGGCTTCCTGTGTTGATCCTGATTTGATCTTTTCACGGATTTCAGGGTCAAGTGTCGAGGCAGATGCCAATGTCACTGACTTCACATCATCAATGATCTGAACGGCGATGTTCTTGTTAGAACGTGTCACACTCAGGCGTGGACGAAGCGTACGGTTGATAGAATTCAAACGTGTACGGGTACGTCGACTACGTCTTTGATAATTGCTTTCACCTTTAGGCATAACTCAACTCACATCTAAAATTAATTATAATTACGTCTACTCAATTATTTCTTCTTGCCTTCTTTACGCAGGATACGCTGACCCTCATGCATAATACCCTTACCTTTGTATGGCTCAGGAGGGCGGAACGATATAATATCAGCCGCTGTTTGTCCAACTTTTTGTTTGCTGATACCGCTGATCATCACCTTGTTCTGGCCTTCCATCTGGATGGTAATACCTTCTGGAACAGGGTAAACAACTTCGTGGCTAAGCCCCAGGTTTAGGACAAGATCTTTACCTTTAAGCTGGGCAC
>JAUICS010000244.1 GCA_030427765.1 Alphaproteobacteria bacterium | reverse complement strand
ATCGTCATACGTCCATCGGATTCCGTATAACATAACCTGTCAAACCCATGTTCGTAGTCTGCGGAGGCAAGGGCGATCATGGCATTCCCCAGTTCGTGATGAAGTAACATGTCATCTTTTGCCATGTCACTAACATCACGACGTGAGATTTTATTACTCCGGAACCCCTCTGCAACGTTTTTCAAAAACGCGCCGAGTCCGTATGATCCGTCTGGAAGACACTCGCTCCATTCATTCACAATATTGCTGCCGATGGCGCGCTGTGATGATGTGATTTTGTCGTGCAGTGTCTCGGATATGTGTTCAGAATCACCATCAATACGCGCCGCTTTTCGTGCACTTACATTGGTAAGCAGGGCCATAAGGGTGGCAGATGTTTTTCGGAAATAACTGTCCATCACACGCGTTTGCGGGGTTTCTATGCTTTTCGCACCGCGAATTGTCAGATGGTACTCATCCCTTTGTTTTTGTTTTGCGCGGTCCAGAAAATCCAGCATTTTTTGGGAGTATCGCACCGGTCTTGGAATAATGCTTTTTACGGCGACATATCCATCAATGGCCATGCAGGCCGCATCAATTTCTTGCCCGATTTTGGCTAACGCATCCTGCACCTGTAAAGGGTTCGAGCGCAACATGTTCGGGCCGCGGCCCTGTATGGTCGTGGAAACCATTGATAGTTTTGTTTTCAAAACCTGACGACTGGCCTCGCTAAGTGTTGCTAAATCACACATACGCGTCATTGTGTGCAAGATAAGGCGTGGAACGGTTTCTGGCGGAAATCCTCCACGTGCGTATGACAGGCCGGTTCCTATTTTGGTAAGCACTGCGGTGCTGAATTCAACACCAAGCTGTATGACGTTTCCTAACGAATCAAGCTGCAGGTTCTTCATAAATATTCCGCCGGATTTATGGGAGTCACTGGCTGGATCCATAATGCACATATAAACTGTCGGGTGGTCTTTATCACCCTGAACCTCTTCCATACGAATGGCAAGGTTACGGTCACCGAAACTTTCCAGATAGGTTTTCAGGTTCGGGGCGGCATCGCGTATTGTTCTCTGGCTTTCATTTAATGCGGTATGCACCATATTTTTGATGCCGAAGGTTTCGGCCAAAACCTGTTGCTGCACACACGACATGGAATGTGCCTCCGCAATGATCGCAGATCCCATACGGCGGTGGTTGAATGTACGGTGCAGAATATCAAAACGCGGAATAACATGCGCGGCCGTGCCGTCAACATTCGCGTTTGCAGCCTTCAGCCATCTTAAAACGTCTTTACGGTTATATTTCGTCAGGGATTTATAAAACGCGATTTGATCATCGGTGGGCAGGTCGCTAAGTTTTGAACCCGCCTTTATCATGATATCTGGTGCGGGGGGCGATGCGGATGCATTCTTGTCTGCGATATAGGTGTATAAATTATCAAACAGGGTATCGTAATCCGCAGATGAATGGCGTACTTCCTGTCGCCCCAAGGATACACCAACCTGTTTATGCATGGCATGCGCACGATACGCCGCGGCCTGAACATAATTGCTGGTTGATGTGTCTGATAATGTTCTCAAATTTTTCATGACGGCGCGTGTCAGGTCGGGACCGTTGCCATATGTTGTTCCTTGAAAGGTGATCGATGAAAAGGCCTTTTCGAATTTCATGATCGAGGCTTCTAGATCATGTTTTATATTGTCAGGATCATGAGAAATCATGGATAATCTGCTATCGAGATCGTGAAACGCAGTAATTGCATCGCGAAGTTCATTTATGTCCTCATCCGGAACATCTTGTAAAATCGATAGGTATTTTTGAACGCCGCGTTTAGCACCAAGTAGACGTTTGGCAAATAACACTTCGGCCGGTACGGCCTTACCGTCGGCATCGCCGGCATACCAATCGCGTGGTGCAAGGTCCAGATGCGTATCACGCAGATCGAAGCTATTCGTACCAAGTACATTATCAAGGGCGTATTGGGTGTCTTCTATATAATCCAGCATACCATCTACGTAAGTGCTTAGATGTGACAGGCCGGTTTCGGTTTCATCATGTAAAGTATCTTTATGACGCGGGGTTAACGGTGTCGAGATCAATTCGAGCAGGATATCCTGATAAGCAGATGCCCGTCCTTTGGACGGAATAGATTGCGCAGCTTCGATAAGACGTGCGTATAAATCCTGTGCCGGATTGTTTTTATCGCGTGTGGGATGCGGCGTAAATGTTTCCCAAATTTTCCGGTTTTCGTGTAATTCGCGGATATCTTCTACGCTCCAGCCCAAGGCAATTTTGTTTTTCATGTCGTTGACATACGCATCGCGTCGGGCGTGACGTTCATTCTTTTTATTGAAAGCACCCAGATTTTTGCTCGTTTGATTCCGTGCGGCGATAATATGTGAAACTGTGTATATAACGCCGTCTATATTTTCTAGATGTGCAATCGCCGCTAGCTGATCAACGCTGACGTCTTTAAATTGTGCTTGTACATCTTTTAAACGGGAGTTGTCGGAAATAGACTTTCTAATCTGGCCGCGCAATTTCAGGGCCTCATGGAATGATAAGCCGAATAACGCAGCAGGCTTGCTATTGCGTTCCTCCGCCAATGCCATTTTCAAGTAGTAGTGTAATCTATTAGAAATGACCTCGGGGTCTGTGCTGGTAAGTTTTTTATCGATATCAATAGCCATATGCCCCTCATATTAAAACATTTACATATTTATTGATGGGGTTATTTAGCAACTGCACCAAATTAATGTCAAGGAATAAACCTCGTAATAATAACTCATGAAAAAAAGGAAGCCGTCTGTAAATAGACGGCTTCAAGGTGCGTGTGGGGAAAATAAAACTCAAAAAAATATATAAACAAACTCTCTAAAACCAATAATAGCTTGCTTGTGAAAACTACCCAATATACGCTATTTTAGCATTTTCACCTTCAGTGAGAATTTTAATATCACCACTGTTATAGAAAAGCAATAGTTTTTTTAGGGCAATTCACCGGAAAATAGAATTTCCATAAACTTTATGGGGGTGAAATAGGCGGGAATTGTTTCTAAGTCTTTGTTTGTTTATAATTTTTTTATCTGTAAACTATGGTTTACGATAAAATTGAGTATGAAAAAAAACTTGATAAATCGCTTTTTCATAATTATAAGTAACAGCTTTACGGGGCAAATATAATGATCACACCACTACAAATTCTTTTGGCACGTACAATGGTCGGCAAATCACAGCAAGAAGTGGCAAAAGACAATGGCATGGCGCACCAGACGTTATCCAAAATTGAAAAAGGGATTATCGACACACCGTCCTCCAAGCTGAAAATGCTTGAGGAATATTTTGAGCATCAGGGTGTTGAGTTTACCGAAGGTGATGGGGTCCGCAAGCAGCGATCATATGTTGAACAGTATCATGG
>JAUICS010000243.1 GCA_030427765.1 Alphaproteobacteria bacterium | reverse complement strand
TGACCCTGAATGGATGGACCAGATTGCCAATGACATCAAGGAAACCGTCGAAATGGGGGTTGAGGTTTGTATTGTGGTCGGGGCAGGGAATATTTTCCGTGGCGTCTCCGGCGCTGCGAATGGTATGGAACGCGTAACTGCTGATTATATTGGTATGCTTGGCACGGTTATGAATGCTCTTGCCATGCAATCGGCGCTAGAAAAAATCGGCGTTGAAACGCGCGTACAATCCGCCATTCCGATGGAGGCCGTGTGCGAGCCCTACATTCGCCGCCGTGCCCTTCGTCACATGCAAAAGGGCCGCGTTGTGATATTTGCCGCCGGTTCCGGTAACCCGTTCTTTACAACCGATACACCCGCCGCATTGCGTGCTACCGAAATGGGATGTGATGCGATGATTAAGGGGACAAAGGTTGATGGCGTATACACGTCCGATCCGATGAAGGATCCGGATGCCAAGAAATATGACCGTCTTTCGTATATGGATGTGCTGACAAAAGACCTGAAGGTTATGGACGCAACCGCCATATCGCTTGCGCGTGAAAACAATATTCCAATCATTGTGTTTTCCATTAAAGATGGGGGCAATATGGCACGCGTAATTAAAGGCCAGGGCGATTTCACAATCGTAGAAGATGTTTAGAATTTTAAGGAGTATAATTGATGGCATTTGATAAAGATGAAGTTGAATTAAACATGCAAGCAGCCCTGGAAAACCTGAAGAAGGAACTAATCGGTCTGCGAACAGGTCGGGCGTCGATACATATGTTGGACCCCATTCAGGTTGATGCGTATGGCTCAAAAATGCCGCTTAATCAAATGGCATCTGTTAGTGTTCCAGAACCGCGTATGTTAACTGTGCAGGTTTGGGATGCCGGCAATACAAAGGCGGTTGAGAAATCAATTCGAGATTCCGGTCTCGGTCTAAATCCCCAGGCGGAAGGCTCATTAATCCGTATTCCTGTGCCGCAACTCAACGAAGAACGCCGTCAGGAATTGACGAAAGTTGCCGGTAAATATGCGGAGCAAAGCCGTATATCCGTACGTAATGCTCGCCGTGATGGTATGGATGCCGTCAAGAAGATGGAGAAAAACGGTGATATTTCCGAAGATGACCAAAAACGTCTTTCTGATGAAGTGCAGAAGTTGACGGATGGTTATATAAAGCAGATCGATACGTTGCTTGAGGAAAAAGAAAAAGACATTATGACGGTTTAATTATCTTTTACTCTGGCACGCGATAAAACCCATGACACATGATTCATTGTCTGACATAACCAAGCCAAGGCATATTGCCATCGTGATGGATGGGAATGGTCGCTGGGCTTCGTCACGAGGTTTACCAAGAACGGCCGGTCATCACAAGGGGGTTGAGGCCGCGCGCCGTACCGTAAAAAACGCCCATAAAATGGATATTGAATACCTGACACTTTTCGGTTTCTCGTCCGAGAACTGGAGCCGTCCGCGTAAAGAGGTGCAGGAACTTATGCGTCTATTGCGTTTCTATCTGCGAGCGGAAACCGCCGATCTGCACAAAAACAATATTCGCCTTCGCGTTATTGGTGATCGTGTAAGACTGGATAAGGATATCGTTGAATTGATCGAGAATGCCGAAAGCCTAACGGGTGATAATGACGGAATGACGCTTACGATAGCCCTGAATTACGGCGGACGCCACGATATTATCCAGGCCGTTGCCAAAACGGCGCGTGAAATGGTCAAAAACAGTATGCCGCAGGATGAGCAAACCGCGGCGGAGCTATTTCCACGTTTTCTTATGACAGACGATATTCCTGACCCGGACTTAATTATTCGTACTAGCGGCGAGCAACGCATTAGCAATTTCTTGCTATGGCAATGTGCGTATTCCGAACTCATCTTCACAGATGTTTTGTGGCCCGATTTTAACCAAGAGCATTTTGAAAAGGCCATTACAGAGTATGGTCAGCGTGATCGCCGTTTTGGGGCAATGAAATCCGTTTAACACCAAGCTTACATTAAACCGTGACCAAAGTTCTTAACCGCAAATTCTGGATACGTTTTCTATCCGCTGTCTTACTTGCGCCTATTGTCCTTTATCTGGTCTATCAGGGCGGTATGCCATTCTATCTGATGATTGCCGTGTTTTTGATCATTAGTTTATTTGAATGGCGTTACATATCATTTCGTACCAAACACCGGTTTGCATTGTTAATAGTAGGGGCAGTATATATTGCTTTGGCCTTCCTTGCGTTTGCGCTTATCCCGTCTCCCCTAAGTCTACTGTTTTTGTTATCCGTCTGGGTAAGTGATATCGGCGCCTATCTTTTTGGTAAGAAAATTCAGGGGCCACGTTTGGTGCCGCGATTATCCCCCCGAAAAACATGGGCCGGATTTATTGGGGCTGTGCTTTCACCAATGGCCCTATTTGCCGGTTTTTTTAGTACTTTTTATTCTCTGGATGGTGATGTTTTGAATTGGTCTGTTAAGTGGTCGGAGTCTCTGAATGTGCAATGTTTCCAGTATTTTGATGGAATATTTCTCTTTGTAATATTCGGGGGTGTGTTTGGCGCGGTATGTCAGGCGGGTGATATTCTTATTTCGTCTGCAAAACGTATTGCAAAGGTTAAGGACAGCGGCCAAATCATCCCAGGACATGGCGGTGTTCTCGATAGAATTGATGCAACACTGCTTGCCGCCCCATTATTCCTGTTGTTTGTTCAGGTGTTAGGGGTGATGTGTTGAAATCCGTTTCAATATTTGGCGTTACTGGCTCAGTCGGTCAATCTGCCGTTAATGTCATAACAAAACACCCCGAAAAATTTTCTGTTAAGGCGATTACCGCGAATAATAACGTTGAAGAGCTTGTGAAAATAGCCACCGCATTAAAACCGGAGCTGATTGTCCTTGCTAATCCAGAAAGATATGCGGAGTTTCGGGACGCAGTACGCAGTCATGATTTGCAATCCGAGATAGCCGTGGGTGAGGGGGCGTTAATAGATGCCGCAAAGATACATGTGGATGTGAGTTTACATGCAATTGTCGGGATGCGCGGCCTTATGCCGCTTTGGCATGCGATTGAGCATAGTAAGGCCGTGGCAATTGCGAATAAAGAGCCGCTTGTGGCGGCGGGGCATCTGGTTATGCCGAAACTGCAAAAACATGGCACAACCTTGCTGCCGGTTGATAGCGAGCATAATGCCATTTTTCAGGTTTTTGATGAGGACAATAAGGCCAGTATCCGTAATATCATCCTGCCTGCATCTGGCGGCCCGTTTCGCGATGTGTTATATGCCGATATGATGGCCGCGACCAAGGATGAGGCGTTAAAACATCCAAACTGGTCAATGGGCCCAAAAATCACGATTGACAGTGCGACAATGATGAATAAGGCGCTTGAGGTTATTGAGGCGCATTATTTATTCAACATGCCTGCAG
>JAUICS010000242.1 GCA_030427765.1 Alphaproteobacteria bacterium | reverse complement strand
GAAAACCTTGCTGGTGCTAACAATGTAGATGCTGACCGTTATGCGGCTGGTGTTGTTTACACATATGGCCCAGGTTTGACTTTCCGCGGTTCTGTTAGCTTCATCGAAATCGAAGAGCCAACAAACATTGCGGGTAACACAGCCGCTGATACAGACGCAACTACAGTTTCTGTTGGTACACAAATCAACTTCTAATTCGAAGTTAGAGAATTACAGAAAAGCCCGGCAGTGCCGGGCTTTTTTTTATGCCTATTAACACCCTCAACCATACCGGAGTATATTCATTACATTTTTTAACGTCCTCCTAACCATTATTGGGCATACTGGGTACACGTAAAAACAATACGGTGATTTCTTATGAGCGATAATGAACACAAAAACACAGAAGATGCGGTGCTGGATGCCGTAAAGGATATTCAGGATCAGCTTACCTTTATGAAGAAAGATGTTGACCGCCGACTGGATGAATTGTCTATGGAAATTAATGCAACGTCACAACTTGTCGGCATGGCAGAGGATGCAACTAAAAAGCATTTTTCAGAGGTTTTAGAGGTTCTGAGTGCTGTTTCGCATGTTGAGGACGGTCAGACACCGCTTAATGCGGGTGTTGAACTTGATACAGTTGTTAAGATTACCGAGGATGCGGCAAACCGTATTCTGGATGCCGCCGACCGGATTGCGAGCCGACTTGATATCCAAAACGAAGAAATGGACCAGAAAGATAAAGATTTTCTGGAAGGTATCAATGATGATCTACAGGAAATATTCCTTGCGTGTGAGTTTCAGGATATTACGAGCCAACGTATACGCAATACGTTATCCAATCTTCAACGCGTTGAGGACCGACTATCGTCTACGCTTGACCGGCTTGGCCTTGATATAAAGGTTAACGGCGAGGTACCTAAAACGGACCTTCGTCCAAAAGGAAATTCACAGGACGAGATTGATAATCTTTTCAGCGACTAATTCCTTGTGTCCGATGCGCATAACAGAGGGCGTTTGCCCCATCGTATTTATGCCACATAGCCTGCACACATATGTCATTCATTTGCAACACACAAAAAATATTCATTAAAAACAACTTGTTATAGACTCCTGATTTTAGGCGCAGTCACCGTTTTGTGTTGCGTTTGTGCTGTGCTGCATCAGAAGAATGCTTTGCTAGTGATTCTCAACAAACGTATAATGAAAAGATAATATAACCATCTAAATGTCTTAATCATTAACTACTTACGAGAAAAACATGTCAGACGAATCTAAAAATAATACTGGGGAACAAACATCACCGTCCGGCGATCATAGCGCATATTGGAAGGCAAATATCCGGCTTATAATGATGTGCCTTGCTGTGTGGGCAATCGTCTCTTTTGGCTTTGCGATTATCTTACGTCCAATGCTGTCATCCATTGAAATTGGTGGAACCGACCTTGGTTTCTGGTTTGCCCAGCAAGGATCAATTCTATTCTTCCTCGCAATCATATTCTTTTATGCCTGGCGCATGAACAAAATCGACCGGGAACATAACGTCGACGACAAGTAATTAGCAGATTTACGAACAAGGAATTCTCAATATGGATCAGTATACTCTTAACCTCATATTTATTGGCTTAACCTTCGCATTATACGTTGGTATCGCCATTTGGGCGCGTGCAAGCTCAACATCCGAATTTTATGCCGCCGGACGCGGCGTTCACCCCGTTGTAAACGGTATGGCAACCGGTGCGGACTGGATGTCCGCAGCATCATTCATTTCCATGGCAGGGTTGATCGCGTTTGTCGGGTATGACAACTCGGTCTTCCTTATGGGTTGGACAGGCGGATATGTGCTGCTTGCCCTGTTATTGGCACCGTATTTGCGGAAATTCGGGAAATTCACCGTCCCTGACTTTATTGGTGAGCGTTTTTATTCCCAAACCGCCCGCATTGTAGCCGTTATATGTTTGATTGTGGCCTCGGTCACATATGTTATCGGTCAGATGACAGGTGTTGGTGTCGCATTTGCCCGCTTCCTTGAGGTTGATAAGGATATCGGCCTGTTTATCGGGGCAAGTGTTGTATTTGTTTATGCCGTTTTTGGTGGAATGAAAGGGATTACGTACACGCAGGTTGCACAGTATGTTGTTCTGATCACTGCCTACACTATTCCGGCCATATTCATTTCCATCTACCTGACCGGTAACCCAATACCGCCGTTAGGATTATTCTCAGACCACAGTGAAGCCGGCGTTCCGTTGCTGCAGAAACTGGATCAAGTCGTAACAGACCTTGGTTTCAATAGTTACACCGGCCATCACACCAATACACTCAATATGGTGCTCTTTACACTGGCGTTGATGATCGGAACGGCCGGATTACCGCACGTCATCATCCGTTTCTTCACCGTGCCGAAAGTATCGGATGCGCGTTGGTCCGCCGGATGGGCGCTTGTCTGTATCGCCCTTTTATACCTGTCCGCCCCGGCGGTTGGTGCGATGGCGCGACTGAACATCATTGATACAATCTATCCGAATGGAACCGAGCAAACGGCCATTTCCTATGATGAACGTCCGGAATGGATGCAGACATGGGAAGTTACCGGACTGCTTAAGTTCGAAGACAAAAACAATGATGGCCGTATCCAGTATTACAACGATAAGTCAGAGGCATTTGCAGCAGAGGCGCAGGCACGCGGCTGGAAAGGTTCGGAATTGGATGTAAACCGTGACATACTCGTTCTGGCTAACCCCGAGATAGCAAAGCTTCCGCGCTGGGTGATTGCTCTTGTCGCCGCCGGTGCGCTCGCCGCAGCGTTGTCGACGGCTGCCGGACTGCTTCTCGCGATATCATCGGCGATCAGTCATGATTTGCTGAAGAAGACCATCATGCCGAACATTTCAGATAAGGGGGAATTGATGTCCGCCCGAATTGCCATGGCCGTCGCCATTGTGGTGGCAACCTATCTGGGGCTCAACCCACCCGGATTTGCGGCGCAAACGGTTGCCCTTGCATTTGGATTGGCCGCAGCGTCACTATTCCCGGCGATCATGATGGGTATTTTCTCAAAACGTGTGAATAACAAAGGTGCAGTTGCTGGTATGTTAACCGGCCTGATCTTCACCCTTGTCTATATCATCGGAGTCAAGACGGGTACGCATGGCCCATGGTTCTTCGGTGTTTCTGCCGAGGGCATTGGCACCTTCGGTATGATTATCAACTTCACGGTGTCGCTGGTCGTGTCCAGATTAACCGCGCCCCCGCCCCCGGAAATTCAGGCCATTGTGGATTCCTTGAGGGATCCCACCCACGTGGGTCAGGCAGTGATCCTGGACGAAGGCACGGAATAAGCGCCGTTTGGGAATCGCCGGGATGTAAGTATTCCTACCCCGGAAAGACGCTACTACAAAGAGCCCGGCATCACTTCAATAGGAGATGCCGGGCTTATTCTTGTG
>JAUICS010000241.1 GCA_030427765.1 Alphaproteobacteria bacterium | reverse complement strand
AACTTCAAACGTTGCCTGCTTTTTATCAATATTCTGAAGCGGTAAATATTTCTCACCGGAATCTTGATCGTATAGTGTCGCATGACGCTGGGAAAACGTACCACGTCCACAATCCTGACCGGACAGACGTACGCCGTACCCTTCAGATACCAAACTGCCGAACGCCATGGCTTCTGCGGTTGCCCAGTCAAAACCCTGCTTCTTGGCAAACATATTTTTCTTGGCATCCATCTGACGTACAAGCTTGGAATGGATACTGAAATCATCAGGAACGGTTGTTAATGCCTTACCCAGTTTTTTGAACAGTGCGTCCGAAATACCGGTTTTACCGCGGCGTGCATCTCCATGCGCGGTATTTAAGCCGCTCCACGCACCGCCAAGGAAATCCGCTTCATTCGGCTTATAGCTTTTCACCGCATCAAATGCCTGCTCAAGGAAATGATTGAATTCGTCAACTGTCGCCTGCGCCTCGTCCTCGGTAAGTACATTTTCACTGACAAGCTGCGCCGCATATTTCTGGCGTGTTGTTTCCTGTGTCCTGATACGCTTGTACATAAGTGGCTGTGTAAACATCGGTTCATCGCCCTCATTGTGGCCGTGGCGGCGGTAACAGAACATATCAATCACAACGTCTTTTTTGAATTTCTGACGGAATTCCGTTGCGATACGCGCAACATGGACAACCGCCTCCGGATCGTCACCATTCACATGGAAAATAGGTGCCGCCAGCATTTTGGCAACATCCGTACAATACGGGCCGGAACGTCCGAATTTCGGCGTTGTTGTAAATCCAATCTGGTTATTGATCACGATATGGATGGTTCCACCAACACGGTAACCCGGAAGCTCTGAAATCATCAATGTTTCGGCGACCAGACCCTGCCCTGCGAACGCGGCGTCACCGTGAATAAGAATCGGCATCACCTGCTCGGCATCACGGTCATTACGCTGCACCTGTTTCGCGCGCACTTTACCGATTACAACCGGATTTACGGCCTCAAGATGTGATGGATTCGCCGTTAAGGACAGGTGAATTGTGTTGCCATCAAAGTCACGGTCACTGGATGTACCAAGGTGATATTTCACGTCACCGGACCCCAAAACATCGTCAGGGGTTGAACTTTGGCCCTGGAATTCAGAAAAAACCGCCGTAAACGGCTTACCCATCACATTGGTTAGAACGTTCAAGCGTCCACGATGTGCCATGCCCAGTACAATCTCCTTAAGCCCCATCTGGCCGCCGCGTTTCATAATCTGTTCCATCGCAGGAATAAGCGATTCACCGCCATCAAGACCAAAACGTTTTGTTCCGGTGTGTTTCACATGCAGGAATTTCTCAAACGCCTCAGCGGCGGTAATACGTTGGTATATCGCGCGCTTACCGTTAACGGTAAAATCGGTTCGATTACGCGGTTCTTCAATTCTGTCCTGAATCCAGTCGCGCTCAACAGGATCAGACAAATGCAAATATTCAACACCAATCGTGCCGCAATATGTTTTACGAAGCGCATCAATGATTTCATTGACCGTCGCATATTCCATACCCAGAACACCGTTGATAAATATTTTTCGATTATAATCCGATTCGGTGAACCCATAGTGTTTTGGGTCCAGCTCAGGGTGAAATTCTGATTCTTTTAAATCAAGCGGATCAAGATCAGCAACCAAATGACCACGGGAACGGTAGGCACGGATAAGCATTAATGCACGGACCGAGTCCAAAGCCGCTTTTTTGGCATCCGTCGATGTGTTTGTATTCGCCGTACCTTGGGGCGCCGTAACCTGTGCAGATGACACGGCATGGGTAGTGATGGCAAAGTCAGAAAACGCGTTCTTGGACTTGTTAAATTCCTCGGGTGTCCAGCTCGCCCCCGATAATTCTTTCAGGATTTCGATTTCGTTATCGTTCAAATCATCAAAAAATGTTTTCCAGCTCTGATCAACTTTATCCGGGTTCGCATGATATACACTGTATAAATGCCCGATATATTCGATATCCATTGATGCCAAGAACCCCAGAGAGTCAGTCTGTGCCATTATGAGATGCTCCTAATTTTCTATTGTTTACTAACCTTTTTCCGGTGAAAAAGCCGCCTTTAAATAATGCATATAAATTAAGGCGTTCATTCACGCAAATGTTTCTTTCAAGAATTGTGAGTATAACGCAACTTTGTTAATTACTTGATAGTTCATTTATCTTGCGCTGCACGATTTCTTCTTTACGCATCGGCATTTCATCAATTTTGGAAAACAGCGCGTCATTGGACAATGTACGTTTAGATTGATGACGGACAACGCCGTCTTTACTAATTAAAAACACTGAAAAATCACCATAGGGAACGTTCAAATGACGCCGCAACGCCGCCGCAGACGTGTTGTATCGCAAACCGGAATAGGCACGCAAATTGGGCTTCAAAATAGATACCTCATCCCCGAATACAGAAATAATTCTTACATCCCGTTCTTCAAGCCCCTCGGGATCATCACCAAGCGCACTGAGCTGGCTCACATAACCAGGCGAATGATTGGTTTCATCAAAAATAACAACAAGCCGATTTGACCAAATCCATGGATTAAACGGACTTGCCAACGCATCTTTCAACGGTTGCAGCACAAAAAAAGAAAACACCGCAATTATCGTAATAACACGATATGATCCCACAATATCTCTCCCGCTTACTTTGTTGCACGCCTTAATTTTGCCGCACGATGGTGCATTGCACCAGTATCGTGCAGAAATATTTAATAACAACTTACCAAAACCAAAAAATCCCCTCTTTGTTCACAAAAATCTGCACCGCATCCAATAAAGCCTAATTTTCGTTAGTATTGCGGTCGATCATCACTTAATCTGAGGGAATCGATGTGATATCATTGTGAAAACGCGTTTTTAAAGGATTTATAACATGTCTGATGATGCCGATACTGAGAATGAAAATTCCGGCGAAGAAACCGCCAGTGAAAAAGGCAAATTTGACCTAAAAAAAATGATTCTGTTTATCGGTTTGCCGATCATGATTGTTTTGGGAAGTCTGGGCGGATTGTACTTTACCGGATTTTTTGGCGGATCGGGGGCAGATTCCCATCAGGAAGCGTCACATGACTCCCACGGGGACTGTCATGGCGATTCTCACGGCGATTCCCATGATGACGGCCATGGATCAATTGGCAGCGGCGAATATGTATTTCTTGAAATTCCCGACATGATTGTGAATTTAAATAGTGAGGACGCACAAACACGTTTTTTACGCCTGCGTGTACAGCTCGAGCTGAAATCCAGTCATGACCGCCAAATTGTTGAACAGGTCATGCCCCGTGTAATCGACCAATTTCAGACATTCCTGCGCGGAATGCGTGTTGAGGACATGAAAGGATCACCCGGCATCTACCGCTTGCAAAAGGAACTTATTGCACGCGTTAACACCGCCGC
>JAUICS010000240.1 GCA_030427765.1 Alphaproteobacteria bacterium | reverse complement strand
CGCGGTGCCTTATCCAGCGCATTTAAAATATCCGGATCGATACTGACATGTCCAGTGGATGGGTGAACGTAACTGTTCAACGTATCTCCGATTACGGCCGGCTGCTCATAAATTTCCTTCAGCATGAAGTGGCGGTATTCGCCCTTACCCGTCGTTGCACCGGACTGCGCCGTCACGCGAATTTCACGCTCCACCTTATTGCCGTCCAGATCATAAATATCCACCGCGTCTGCTGTCATGACGACACGGTCGCCATCCTCCAGAAAGGATATGCGTTTTGTTAGCGGGGCCAGCGCATAGGAGTCAGATGCCAAAAACATTTCTTTCTCCCCATACCCAACGGCCAGCGGTGTCCCCTGCCGCGCGCCGATCATCAGATTTTCATCCTTTGCAAAGATGACCGCAATGGCAAATGCACCTTCCAATACATCCAGCGCGGCAAAGGTCGCATCCTTCGGCTCCATGTCGTTTTTCAGATTTTCTTCAATCAGATGAACTACGACTTCGGTATCCGTTTCCGTGACGAATTTATGCCCTTTTGTTTCCAGATCGACCTTTAATTCAATGTAATTCTCGATAATCCCGTTATGCACGACGGCCAGGTTATCCGTTCCATGCGGGTGCGCATTTGCCTCCGTCGGTTTTCCGTGCGTGGCCCAGCGTGTGTGACCAATGCCCGACTGTCCGTTCAACGGGTCCTTAAACAGTTTTTCTTCCAGATTCCTGATTTTTCCCTCGGCACGGCGGCGTACGATTTTACCGTCCGTAATGGTGGCCAGACCCGCACTGTCATAGCCGCGGTATTCCAGACGGCGGAGCCCTTCGATAATCATGGATGCTACATTTTTATTGGAAAGAATTCCGACAATACCACACATAAGTAACCCTAACCTGATAAGACATTTTATTCACAAAAACTATAGCAACAAGAAATGTGCTTTTACAGATACTTAGTATCAAAAATTATTTCAGTGCGTAACAAGCACAGTGAATTCGCACAAAATACAATATAGACTAGGTCCATAAACCAGTTCGGTTTTTCCAAACATTTTCTAACCAACCATATCAATGAGTGCATGACATGAAAGAAATTGGTTCCTACGATGCAAAAACCCATTTGCCGGAAATTTTACGTGCCGTCGAAAAGGGCGAAACATACATTATTACCCGGCGCGGTAAGCCGGTGGCCCGCATTATCCCGCCAGAGGCTGAGGCACCGGAAAAAGTCCAACACGTTATTGATCATATTCGGGAGCGGCGCAAATCCCTGCCGAAAATGAGTATTCAGGAAATCACATCCAACGCCGCCAATAGCAGCGGCAGCATGGGAGGAGGTTTATAATGCCATTTGTTGTTGATTCGACCGTTTTTGCCGCATGGTGTTTTTCCGATGAACGTACGCCATTTGCCGAGGCCACATTAAATGCCCTAGTTACACAAAATGCAGTTGTACCGTCATTATGGTGGTTTGAAACACGCAATCTTTTGATGACACATGAATTGCGCGGCCGTATCCGTGCAGACGATACGAATTTCTTTATCCGTTATTTCGAAAAACTTCCTATTCAAACCGATAAAGAACCACAGACCGATGCCATTACCAAAATAGCGCGCAAAGGGTCACTTACGTATAACGAGGCCTGTTATCTTGAACTGGCGCAGCGGCGGGGTGTGCCGATTGCCACATTCAATAAGAAAATGGCCCATGTTGCGTATATGGAGGGGATACGTCTGTTTACTGAAAACAGAGTGGCCGCTTAGTTAACGTCTATACTGGTCATTATATGCCGGATTATCCGCATCAGGCTTAAGATTGGCAATTGCGGTCTGACGAATAAAGTCAATGTACTGCTCTATTAATGTGTTCTCGCCGTTGTCATTGCCCACAAACAATTGGAAGTCTTCAAAACTTCCAAATTGGTTATAAAAAGCCTCTAAAAAACCATGAAACCCGGGAGCATATCTTTCAGATAGACTGATAAATTCGTCTTTAGTAGCAGGACGTTGGCCAGGCAATAACGATGGGGAGGCAAACCCGCCAAGATAATCCGGACTGTCCATATCCGCATCGCCAAGAATAATAATGCGTCCGCCAATTTTCAGGACATATTGTTTACGTGACGGATCACGTCCAAAATCATCATTTACCGTTACCGGTGTCTTCATTTTTACAAATGACTGAACCAATCCTTTTAGAATGTCTTCAGAACCAGGAATGATTAATCCCGCGTTCGGCAACGTCATATTTTCGGCAATATATAATTCAAGATTATCGCCCTTGTTATACGTCGTTAATCTGGCGAAGGCCTTACGCAATCGATCTTGAAATCCATTGTATATGTCTACTTGACTGGCGATACGTATCCGTTTCCATAGGGCAATATTTAAAGGCAGAGAACCCATAGCTTTCAGCGTCTGCTGACGTTCAATGGTTGTTTTCCTGTCCATTGTAAACTGCAGCGCATAATCTGCGGCCATGTCGTATACTTCATCAAGCGTCATATCCTGAAGAAATTGAATGCCGGCTATTTCAATTCTTCCTATAACATGGTCAAGCGCAGCCGATGTATCATGATCGACATCTCCCTGAATAAGAGAGCGAATAACGCGCGTATCCGCCCATAACTTGGCCGTTTCCAAACCACTTTCACCATGGCGTTGAATGGCACGAAGCGTCGTGTAGAGGTCGCTTACCAATTCCATATAATGCGTTGCATTTTTTAGCATCGGTAATTTGTTTTGAAGCCTGTTTTTTGGGTCTTCGAATGTCAAAATATGTGCAAATTCATGATCAAAAATCATCGATTTAAAACAATTGTCCTGTGCCACGGAATACGGAACGGATGCCGGCATTAACCCTAATCCTTGTGGAAGGGACATCACGTTATTTTGATCTGATGATTGGACATAAAGTACATAGATTGGTTTGCGTGTTCGTTCACTGATACCTAAATTCAATACAAATGGCCCACCGCCAAGTACACCTTTTTGTAATTCCCTAAATGCCGCCATTGTCAAAGGTGCATTCACATGATGAATTCGGCGTAGTGTATCTCTTACTTCATTTAATTCATAACCAACGCGTAATTCTGAGTTATCTGGACGCGTTTCACGCAGGGCACGAAATATCACACGGCTGGCAATATCCGGATAATTTGCTTTGGCTTCGTCAATTAATTTCTGGTAATCCATTTTTCATATCTCTCTGAACAACACGTTGTCGTAGCATAAGCGATATGTAAAAATCAATCATAATTTTATGGGAATTATTTTTTGTGTTTTCTTCGGTTGATGGCGGCCCACCCCTCTTTCACAACATTCTCGCTTCGCGCCACAGATAGCGCGTCTTGCGGAATATCATCCCGAATTGTACTTCCCGCCGCGATATACGCCCCATCGGCCACATTGATCGGCGCAATTAAATTGACGTTGCA
>JAUICS010000239.1 GCA_030427765.1 Alphaproteobacteria bacterium | reverse complement strand
CCGCGGCGTGGATTTTAAGCCAGCATATTCAGGAAAAGAAAAGTTTGACCGAAGCCATCGCCCAATATCATTCACGGACCGATAACATCGGCGATGGTTATAAGGACAAGGTTATGGCGGTTATTGCCAAAAACAGTTTGGTTAAAATAAGTCAGGAAACCCAGTGATGCCTGTACAAAATAGACACAAAAACATGTTCGTAAGGATGTCTGTAGATAACCCTAGGGGTAAGATTGTGGCACATCTGTGGACGTTTTTTTGTTATGTCTTGTTATGTAATGGTGGTCTGGATACGATTTTTATATAAGCAAGTTTTAAGGAATGATTAAGGAGCACACAAAGAAGAGAGAATACTCACATAATAGATCGATATACGGCATGGTATCGATAGGGTGTATGATTCTGATTCTTTCCGGCTGCTCTGGCGGTACACCATTTTTCAAACAAAACCCGCAAGTGGTTGCATCCCCTGATAAAGCAACATTAATGTTGGCGCAGGCCGCTGATAAGGCGTCTACGGCGTTAGAATCCCTTGCAGCGATTGAACAGTCCCAATATCCGGCCGTGCAGGTTGAGCCCGTGCCTGATGCGCCGCCGGAGTTGGAACGCGGCATTACCATCAAGTGGATTGGTCCGGTGGGGCCGCTTGCCCGCCGTATGGCAGATGAGGCTGATTACCGATTCATTACGCTGGGTGATGAACCGCCAGTGCCGATTGTTGTTAATATAGACGTTCAAAACGCACGTGTTATTGATGTGTTGCGGAATGTGGGGCTTCAATTGGGGCAACGTGCGGACATCAAGGTTGATGGCCGTACACGTGTTGTCGAGCTGCAATATTCACCGATCACAACCGGGGCAGGGGGATAGTATATGAAGCATCTTATCCTTACATCTCTTGTATTGCTGGGAATGTTGTTTTTCTCTCTATCGAGCGTGTCCGCTGCACAATCCGACACAACAGAGGAGCTGGATTTACCGCCAACGCTTGAGGAACTGCAAAACATTCCAAAACTGAACAAAATCACCGGCGATAATTTTGAAAAACCACTTGATATTCGTGTGAGTGCAATGAAAGAAGCTGCCATTTCCTACGGTGCACGCGGCGGTCTTGCTCGCCGCACATATGAGATTCGTCAGGAACTCGAAGGGCGCTCGGATTACCTTGATAAAGTATTTGATTTCTCGCACCTTCTTATTCCTGCACCGTCAGGGTTACTGATCGAGCCGCCGATTATTTCCGAATCGGAAGACTCCATGATCATCCAGAATGACGGTTCACGCGCCGCGGTTGCCGATCTGTATATTAATATCGGTTTTAATTCCCGAATCGTGAGTTCGGCCCGTAATTGGCGCCAGTATTTGTACCGTAACTTCACAGAAGTTGTTGAGCCGCCGGACCTTCTACGCCCATCGAATAAGGAGGAGCGTGAGCAATGGAAACAATGGGTGAAAAAAGGTTGGGATCAGGGCATTCAGCAGGCTGAGGAAATATTTGAAGAAGATTTAAATGTACTGACCGCGGATTATGAAGGTATGGTAAGGTACCGCAAGTTACTTGCCATGGGCATGATTTCCGCGCCATATGCCATTCAGGAAGACCGCGGTATCACTGGCGGCGGCAATGAAATGCGCATTGGTGACCGTGAGGTTCAGTTGAGCGGTGTTCCACAATTGAAATCAGGATATAATTCATGGCGACCCGTAAGCCGATAAGTCTTTTAAAAGGAAAAGGCGACATCGCGGAAACCTATCCCGATGAGCCAACCCGATTCGTTGAAGAAGACGTTGATCCGTTTATCCTTTGGTGTGTTAAGAAAAATTCATCCGATATCACGATCCAGTCTGACCGTTACGTTTACAACGAAATTAACGGGACGCTATATCCCGGCACGATTCGTCCGCTGGACCCCGCCGATATTGCGGTGTTTTTGTCGAAAATTTATGGTCCTGATGCCCTTGCGCGTTTGGCATCGGGGACTGATTTGGACGTGTCCTATGAAATACGCCCAGACCGCTATAACCGTTACCGTTTTCGTGTGAACATTACCGCGATTCAATCGCGCGGGCGTGATGCGGTGCAGGTAACAATGCGTGTGATGCCGGATATTCCGCCGACCATGGAGGATTTGAATATCGAGGATGATATCATTCGTGCATGGTCGCCGCGTCAGGGAATGGTCATCATCACCGGTCCAACAGGTTCCGGTAAAACAACATTGCTGGCGGCGGGGAACCGCATGCTCCTCGAACGTGTGCATGGGTGCGGTAAGATGCTTACCTATGAAGCACCGATCGAATATGTTTATGACCGTATTAAAACGCGTCGCTCCGTTATTGCACAAAGTGAAATTCCACGCCACTTGCCAAGTTTTTCCGCCGGTGTACGGAACGCATTGCGGCGTAAGCCGAATATTATTCTGGTGGGGGAAGCCCGTGACACAGAAACCATTTCCGCCGCGATTGAAGCGTCGCAAACCGGTCACCTTGTATACACCACAACGCATACAATGGGCGTGGCCAACACCATTTCACGTATGATCTCAACTTACGAATACTCGGAACGTGAGGAACGAGCCCTTGCCCTCATGGAAACGATTCGTATGGTGGTGACGCAGGCCCTTGTGCCGAAACGTGCCGGCGGCCGGATGGGTGTGCGTGAATGGATGCGTTTCCCGGATGAGGTCCGCGAACGTTTGATGGATATGAACTACGAAAAATGGGGCGGGGAGATCCAGCGTCTTATCCCGCGTTATGGACAGACCATGCAGAAATCCGCTGCGCAGGTCTTTGATAAAGGCCTTATTGAACGCCGTCATTATCTTTTGCTTGCCCTGTCGACCGGCTCGGGCTCGTAATTGCCAAAAACTACCATTTCTTAACATTTTGCACTATACTATCTAATAGTAACGTCTGATTGACAGGAGCAAACATGGGTGCAAAACCGGCAGAAGAGGCCGAAAAATATAATTGGCACTGGCGCAATACGATGCGTCCGGTCCGTTTTTTTGGCTTTGACGCACGTGCGGCCATTCCGTTTGCTGTCTTGCTTTTCTACGCCCGTATTTCGACTATTATTCTTACCATTGTTATAACCATGATATTCTGGTTTCTGGAGCAACGCGGTTTTACATTTCCGGCGGCGATGCGTGCCCTGCGCGCATGGCTATGTGGTCAGAACCGCCCGGCATGGATTCGCCATAGACACCGTAAAATGCGTGATTTCGGTTAGCGCATCGTAACCATCTTTTTTAAATAATCTGTCAGAGAATGAAGCTCAAGCTCACCGCGACTGCGTTTGGTGATGATAACGGAACGTATGTATTTGGCTTGTTTGTCTATGTGTCTGGTACCGCAACGAAATCCATTTTCGTAGTATATGTCTGGCGCGCGGCCATCATATCGTGTTTCCCAGTCCATATGTAGAATATAGGA
>JAUICS010000238.1 GCA_030427765.1 Alphaproteobacteria bacterium | reverse complement strand
CGTTTTTTGGCATTTTTCTGCGCCGCATATATTGACATTAGCGTTTTCCACTATAAAATACATAATTAACAACAAAACCAAACATTTAACAGGGAGCGCCGATGACTGATTCACGCGATTCAGCCAATGCTAGAGCTGTATCCAATGCTAGCAAAAACGACAACCAGACGACTTTATCCGTTAAAGACCAAATCGATGCCCTGCCCGAACGTGACAGAAATAAACTTTTGAGTGAGTTGATCGAGGCCGCAAAACGGTCAGACGCCAACGATTCCGACCATGATGAAATACTCCGCCGTCACGGCATACAAATCAATAATGCAAATAAGTTTAATCGTCGGGCTTTATTGCTGGGGTTCCTTGGGATTACAGGTGTAGCAGTGTGGGATAAGGTGGTTGGGGATACCGTCGATGCCCTTCTCCAGAAAAACGAAGACGGTATCGCCCTTCTGCCGAATCCATTAACCGGCGCTTGTTCATTTGCCGGTTCCGGTCGACGTACACCATATGATCTTGCCATCACCAATACACTTGCCGAGGTTATTAGCGAACGATATGGCCCGTTCGGGCATTGTGCGGATCAGGGCGGATCACGTGGAAACGTACTTGCCGCCCTTACACCCGGTTATGAGCTTAGCATCGCCGCCACACAGACGGATGTTCTGGCCGGCATGCGTAAAGTAGGGCTGGTCGATGACCTTGAGGTTCTAATCGACGAAGACGATGCACGTTTTGAAACCGCACTTATAGCCACTACGGACAAAGACAGGTTCCAGAATATGTCAGGCGTACGTTCGGCGATTGAGGCGGCAACGCCGCAAAATCCAATCGTTATCTCGGTTCCATCCGCGAATTCAGGGTCATACTTCACCGCGGATAATATCATACGCATGACACTTGGCGATCGATACGAAACCTTAAAAAACAACGTACGTTTTGACCATTATTCAACGACCGAAGACCGAATAAACGCCCTATTACAAGGACATGCGCATATCACCATGTCCGTACAATACCCGGGGCGCGTAGACGGGGAATTACGGTCCGCCCGTGCCATTATCGAGGCCGATGATAGCCTGCATATGGTAAGCATTACGCCAGATGAATTTGCCCGTTTCGATAGTGCCGCCGTTTATGGATACAATTTACGGCGCGGTGAAATACGCGGACAATCCGTCAACATGCTGGCCATGGGTGTTGTGCTCGTGTCACGTGATCCAGACACCATCAAGAACACAGTTCAACGACAATCCGCCCGCGAACGTAATGATGATCTGGTATCACATTTCCGAATACATCCCGAGGAACTTCATTTCGAACCGGATGCGGCGCGCCATTTCCCTGTCATTGCCCGTCCGGAGGGGCAAACAGCGGCACTAGAAAACCGTAACCTAACGCGGCGATCAATGTTTATGCCGCGATTTGGCTAAACCAGAGGAAACCATTTCATTCATGCCCTAATCCCGATACAATTTGGGGTATGAATGATTCCACAAAATCCATCCTGCTTGCCTTATCCGCATTTGCAACATACTCAATTGGCGATATCATCCGTAAGGTTTTAATGCTTGAATACGAACCTATTGCGGTTCAGGCCTATGTCACGACATGTTCCGTCATAACAATTTTCCTGTTTGCCATTTTTTCAGGCCGGATACAGAAATTATTTCCGTTTTCCAAGCCGTATCTGGTTGGTTTTCGATGTATTCTCATGACCATAGCGGTCATGGGGTCGTATATGGGGATTCAGTATCTCGATCTGCCTACATTTTACGCGCTTATTTTTGTTGCACCGTTAATTACCGCCGTACTTGCCAGAATTTATTTTCAGGAACTGCTTCGTCCGCACCATATTCTGACTTTACTCATAGGATTTATCGGGGTGTTGATAGTTTTACGTCCGGGCCTTAACGTCATTAACATCGGCGCGATTGCTACACTTATGGGCGCAACATCCTTTTCCATTACCGCAGTTACCAACAAACTTTTCCCCAAGGATTATTCCTACATTGTTTTGACATTTTATCCGTTTGTGGCGGCATGTATGGTTTTTTGGGTTCTTGCCTACCCCGCACACATATCGCCGGATATATTTGATATTATCCTGATGCTCTGTGCCGGAATATGTGCCCCCATGGGATTAATCCTGCTTATTAAGGCATTCCAGATTTCACCGGCAAATGTTCCGTCCCCGTTTCATTACACACAAATTATTTGGGGGATCGCATTCGGTTATATCCTGTTTAATACGTTACCGGATATCTGGACATGGATTGGTGGAACATTGATAATAGGTGCCGGACTTTATCTTTACCTTGTTGAAAAACAACGGGCCAAAACTATCTAATTTTCATGATCTACGGACAACATGATGCATAATTTCGACTTCGACTTTCTGGTAATTGGCGCAGGCTCCGGCGGTGCGCGGGCATCACGCATTGCCGCCGCGCATGGCGCAAAGGTTGCATTGGTCGAGCGCGGGCATATGGGCGGCACATGCGTTAATGTCGGCTGCGTTCCGAAGAAGTTATTTGCCTACGCATCCCGTTTTCACGATGATTTTGACGATAGTGAAGGATTTGGATGGGACTGGACAACGGACAGCAACCAGTCTGTGGATAGACCTGTGCATAACTGGCGTAAACTTATTGAACAAAAGGAAAAAGAACTTGCCAGATTACGCGGTTTTTATGTCTCTGCCCAGAAACACAGCCACGTAATTGAGGGCGAAGCGTCCTTTGTGGATAACCACACAGTATCCGTAAACGGGCAGACATTTACGGCGGATAAAATCCTGATTGCCGTCGGCGGACAACCATTTGTACCGAATATTGAGGGCAAGGAACATATGCTCATCAGCGATGATATGTTTTACCTAAACACCCTACCCGCCCGCGCCGCAGTCTATGGCGGCGGGTATATTGCCACGGAATTCGCATGTATTTTGAACGGACTTGGCGTAAAAACCGATCTCATTTACCGCGGAGACCTGTTCCTACGCGGATTTGACCATGATATTCGCCAACATATGGTCGAGGAATTAATGAAGCATGGCGTAAACCTCCATTTCAATTTCAATATCGATCGCGTTGAGAAAAAAGGAAACGTTCTGAAAGCCATCGGCTCCAACGGCAACACAATCGAAACGGATATGATTTTAGCGGCGACGGGCCGTGTACCGTTATTGGACCCTTTAAAGATTGAAAACACCGGTGTAGAACTCGCCAAAAACGGTCTAATTGCGGTTAACGATGTGTATCAGACATCACAAGATAATATTTATGCCGTTGGTGATTGTTCCAGCGTTAGCCAATTAACACCCGTTGCGATAAATGAAGGGCATTTTCTTGCCGATATGCTGTTCGGACCAGATAACATGAAAAAACGTGGGAAGCCGCTATATAATATCATACCGACCGCGGTGTTTACATCGCCACCGATCGGAA
>JAUICS010000237.1 GCA_030427765.1 Alphaproteobacteria bacterium | reverse complement strand
AAGATCAGGCACGTCAGAAATACCAATATCGGCAAGAACATTTTCAACCGCGGGGTGTGTATCAAGGCTTTCAACGCCGGCCGATTCTACAATCCGATCATCCGGCAAATAGTGCTGAAGTAAAAGATGGGCGAGCGGTGAGCGCACAGAATGGCTTGAACAAACAACGAGGATACGTGTCTTGTCCGAAAGGTCCAATGCGTCTACTGCCACATGGTCCTCCGTCCCGCGCACAGGACACATACGAGTGTGAACAGACGGCGTGCCGTGGAGAAATCAATCTTTGCCTTTTCCTCCAGAAGCTGCTGAAGCATCGCCGACCCCTCATTATGCAGGCCGCGGCGACCCATATCAATGGCTTCAAGTCGGCTTGTATGGCCCTTGCTCCATGCCTCCTCATAACTTTCAACAATCAGGAAATAATCCTTAATAACTTGTTTGAACGGGCGTAGGGAGAATGAAATTTCGGGTAATTCCTTACCATCGCCATTTTTTACTTCCATGCAAAAACGGGAATCATCCAGGCGAATTTCAATATCATACGGTCCCGTTTCATCGGGTTTACCGTCGGCATCAAACGGCTTGAAATAGGTCCCTTTTTCAAGGTCCTGTAACGCCATTTTCTTTTCTTTTTCAATAATTTCCGTTTTAACAAACTGCGTTTTTTTCGCAAAGTTAACGGTCTTAATGATGGCTCTTTTATCTATTACGACTTCACTCATTTCAAAATCACTTTCTCAAAAGATGACATTATAGAATTTAGTTTATCTGGCAAGGTTTTGGACGTTGTTCGGTTAAGAATTACTCTGGATGAAACATCCAGTATCGTCTCTACCTCAATCAAATCATTGGCTTTCAATGTTGATCCGGTTGACACAAGATCAACGATCCGCGTTGCCAGGCCCAGTTGCGGTGCAATTTCCATCGCACCGCTTAATTTCACACACGTCGTTTGAATACCCTGCGCACGGTAATACCGCGCGGTCAGGTTCGGATACTTACTGGCAATCTTGATATGGGACGGGGCAATATCCTGTTCCTTATCAATATCTTCCTGCCGCATCGCCACGCTTAACCGGCATTTCCCGATACCAAGATCAAGTGGGGAAAACAGTTCCTGATAATCAAACTCCTCAATCACATCCGAACCCACAACGCCGATATGGGCCGCGCCGTTTGCCACAAACGTGGCCACATCAAATGCACGCACACGAATGATATCAATGTCATCACGGTTTGTTTTAAACCGTAAAGCACGGCTTTTGTCATTCGTAAAATCCGCCTCCGGCACAATATCGCATGCTTCAAGAATCGGGAGCAATTCTTTCAAAATACGTCCTTTTGGAACGGCCAGAATGAATTTTTTGTGCTTTGCAATATCCATACCCAATGATGTAACCGATTTTCGACCAAAAATACAGGAAATTATGGCCATTGAAAAACATTTACATTTTATGAAAAATATGATTTATTTACGGAGAACATATTACGAACATAAATTAATAACATGTTGATTTTAAAATGACAAACGCAGCCATCATATTGGCACCCGAGAAAGGCACCGACTTTTTTAACCTTGGAATGATTGTTCCAGGGTTTAAGGCTGCGCAAAACAAAGCCATCGATGCATTTACCGACCGTCTAGGCACAAAACGTCTGTCTACATACATGCGCGGGTACTTTCTGGCACGGCACCCGGGCTTTCATTTTGGCCCTGATGAGGACGACGCATTAACCGAATTGATGCATAGCATACGCCGCAATCGCGCAAGTGAATTTAACATCATCCTTCCGGGAAAACTCAGCGAATATGCATCGGCGGCGCATGACATCGTGATGGGACATACCAAAATTGATGATAACGATGCCAAATTCTTACTTGGATTACGTACGCAGCAGGTTGCCTACAAAAAAACCAACGGACATGATGTGACAATTGGATACGCAATACGCGGTAATCCGAACCTGTCACTATACGCACAGACATTCGATGCGGCATTTCAAACGGCCGACGGGACAAGCGCTTTGGACATCGTTGGAAACGGAACGGCGGCATTCGGCCTAAAATCAAAGCCGGATGACATGTCAGACGAACAATGGCAAACATCCGTTGCACGTAGCCTAAAAAAATATGCATTCATTGACAGTCCCGACAGCGCATTGATTATCACCAATTGTAACATTATCGAGGAAAACGCCCTCAATAACGGTATGTCCGTTTGTAATTTGAACAATGATGTTTCCGATTACAAAGAACTCCTTGCCTACACATATCATTTCCTGTTTAAGTCGAAAGAAGTGTGGAGCGAGGTCCACGGAAAAGGACGATCTGTAGGCGTAAGTTTCTTCGCACCCGCACTATAATCCGAGCATTTTTGTTGAAAAATTCTACCCTAGGGGGAACATAATAATATTGTTATTTTTTTATGCATATAATTTATAAAAAATGCATTTTCCCCCTTTTTCTTTCTAAAAATTTCGTCCAATATTTCCCTATTAATTATAATTAGGCGAAGAATGCGTTTCGTAAATAACAAGATAGTTGTTTTTGCACAAACACCGGATTTCAAGAAGCTATGTTTCAACAGAGTGCTTCGCAATTTCCAGATCGCACAGAACTGTGCGCTCGATTACTTTGCCGACCGTTTGGGCGCTCCGCGTATGTCGTCATGCCGCAAGGGATATTTCCTTGCAAAGTTTCCTGCATTCCACTTTGAAAAAGACAACGAAAAGGCCAATAGCGAGCTTCTGACTTGCCTTTTTAAAGAAAAGGACGATGTTAAGGCCCTCGATAAAACTGAAGTTGAAGAAACCATTCAAAAGGCGCGTGACCTAGTTGATGGACACTCAAGCGTTTCAACCAAAGAGGTCATTTTCTTTGAAGCCCTGGGGAATATTCAGGACGAATATCACGAAGCCGATGGCGGGGTTTTGAATATATATAATCTGATCCGTAAGGAAGACACCAAGAAATACTTCCTTGATGTTTGGGAAACGGCATTCCACACCAGCCTGAATGAAAAAACACCATTGGTAATTAAGCCGGAATATCTCGTAAACTTCGGTTTGCGTAGCATTCCTGCCAATCTGACATTCGAAGACTGGCAAAGTATCTTAAAGGCCAATCTGGAAAACCGTGACAAGGTCGGCGATACGGGCAGTGTATTCGTGGTATCGGACGATGAAAAACGCCTAAAAATCGCGCGCAACAACGGATTTGCCACGTACGTTCTGGACAATGAGAATTTTGATCCAGATGATCTGTTGCATGAAATTCATCACTACCTGTTCGTTAAATATGATGCCGGGGGTGATACTGCGCCGGGTAAAGGGCGTGGTTTTGCCGCGCAGAACAAGTTTTCGTCTCCGTCCATCTAGGCTTTTTAGAAAAAGGCCAGTAATTATCCGTAATTAGCAAAAATTAATATATTCGTGATATTATTCGAATATGGGCAAGACCAACAGAGCCATCGTATTCGCACCATCTCCTGAAT
>JAUICS010000236.1 GCA_030427765.1 Alphaproteobacteria bacterium | reverse complement strand
AAAGAAAAACTCGCTACACCGGAAGTCACGCGTATGGTTGATTCCGTTGTGCGTGACCGTTTTGATCACTGGCTGTCCCAAGATCCGGCGAATGCAAATGCCCTTCTGGACAATGTCATTGAACAGGCGGAAATACGGCAACGTCGCCGTGAAGAACGCCAGATGCAGCGTAAATCCGCAACACGCAAAACACGCCTTCCTGGTAAATTGGCGGATTGTAGTCGTAATTCAACCAAGGAAACCGAAATCTTCATCGTCGAGGGGGATAGTGCGGGCGGTTCTGCAAAACAGGCCCGTAACCGTGAGACACAGGCCATTTTACCACTACGCGGTAAAATCCTGAACGTGGCCAGTGCATCAAAAGATAAAATCCGTGCCAATCAGGAAATTCAGGACCTTATTCAGGCGCTTGGGTGCGGCATTGGAAAAGAATGCGACCCTACAAAGCTGCGTTATGATCGTGTCATTATTATGACTGATGCGGATGTTGACGGTGCCCATATTGCATCCTTGCTCATAACATTCTTCTATTCCGAAATGCGTATCTTGATTGAAAACGGATTTGTGTATTTGGCGCAGCCGCCGCTTTACCGCCTTAGCAGCGGCAATACATCTTTTTACGCCATGGATGACTCGCATAAAGACGCATTGATTGAAAAGGAATTCAAAGGCAAAAAGAAAATTGATGTCAGCCGATTTAAGGGTTTGGGTGAAATGCCGGCACCACAATTAAAAGAAACAACAATGAATCCGAATACACGAAAACTCCTTCGTATTACAATTCCGGATGTTAAGGCCCAGCTTGGAATCTCCGATGACATGGATGTGGACTCAAAGGGCATTCCAAAAGACAACGACCTGGATGATCTTATCGAACGTTTAATGGGTAAAAATTCAGAATCCCGTTTTCATTTCATTCAAGAAAATGCCGTGTTCGTCAGTGATGTTGATGTATAATCATCGGCAACATTAAAAAAACACATCACTTAATTACATCATGCGATTTTTAGCCGCCGTATCGGCCGTAGTATTAATATCCATCTCGGCATTTCTGTTTTACTCCAGTTATGTATCGATACAAGATGCCATACGGAATGGTATTCAGGAAAAGCTGGTTTTATACGGATATGAGAACGCTCAGGTAAATGACATCAGCTTCCGGTTATTTAACGCGCATATCGGATCAATTGTACTGAACGACACAAATACAATTTCGAACGTCGACATATCATTCTCTCCCCTAAACTACATTCGCAATAGTCGCATTCGTAAAATACATATCGAAAACATCATATTAACCGGAACCATAAACGATGACGTTGGCTTTATCCTCGCTGGTGTCAACATGCTTCACCCATCACTGCCCTACCCCATGGATTTAAAAAGTTCGGAAATCCCGTTTAACAAACTGACGTGGGATAATTTACAAATAAACATCGAAACACCATACGGATATGCATTTCTACTAAACAAAGGTGACATGTGGCGTGAAAACCAAAACATGCATATAAAAACCAACCTGTTTTCGGAATCAGAATTACTGTCATTCGATTTTAATTTTGAAGGTCATTTTGATAGTGAGGGTATCTGGCAATTCGAAGGCAGCACCGAAAATGCAAAAATCAATTTCCCCCTTATCCAGACAGACAATATGTCCGGATGGCTGTCCCTTTCGCGCGATCAAAACCAATCGCCATACATAAGTGCCGAATTTATCTCGAATACTTTGCAGCTTCACTACAACGAAAAAAACTTTGATCTTGAAAACCTTATTCTGTCGGCAGAGTGGAAAGAACATGCCTTTTTTTCCTTAATACGTGGAAATTTTCAGGACCTTGAAAACATGACATGGGCATTCGATTTGTCACGCGATACGGATAATATCTGGAAAACGACAGGATCGTTACGCGCGGACACAATATCCGATGTCCTAACATTCATTGAAATGTATAATTTATCTGACCTATCCTCCCTTAACAAACAGCAACGAAACGCCCTGAATACACTTCCGGGATTTGTGATTGATTTTAACTGGCAAGGAAACAACCTTAACAACACCGCATACCCGCTCGATTTCTCCATAACCGATATTAATACGGATATAAGCCTGACCGGAAAATCCATATACAACAAAGACGACAGTGCCATTAGCGGAAACATCTATTTGCAAGAAACAAATCTGGATAATTTACAATCCTATATCAAGCCATTTCAAACACTGGACGGGCTAAAAGGTGCATTTGTTTTCGACAGCAAATTTGAAATTAAATTCCAGCCGTTTTTTACACAAATTGGTCCCGGTTTTTTCGAATTCAAGGATGGATCAATAACCAACCCCGCATTTGCAGTGGCCGGAATTAACACTAAACAATCCTTCAATGACCTTTTCCCATCCTACAATTCAGAATGGCAGGCCATATCGGCAGAAAATATCAAAACCGTCCTTGAGATAGCAAACGTCAAAACACGCTACTATATAAAAAATAATACGCTTTATGTGGATAAAATCACCGGCGATATATTTGACGGCAATATAGAGATTGCGCCATTTGCATATAAAAACCCGGACACCCCCATCAAAACAACTATTACCCTTAAAAACATCAACCTCGAAAATCTGCCGCCCTTACTTGATATGAATGAACTCAGTTTATCCGGGACGGTAAACGGCTTAATCCCCGTAAAAATTCATAATGACGACATTGAGATTATCAACGGTATGATTGAGAGCGATACATCAGGCATTATCCATTACTCCCCTAAAGAAATGCCCGCATTCCTCAATCAAGATGACGCAAGTGTTGAGACATTAAAAAAAGCCATTCAAAAATTTGATTATGACAGCTTAAATCTTGTCATGAATGGAAACGTCAATAATAATATGACTGCATCGCTTTTTCTGAATGGTAAAAACACCGATTTATTTGGGGAAAGATCCATTCATCTTAAATTGAATTTGGAAGGTGCCGTTAGCGCGTTAATAAATGAGTTACTAGAACCAGCGTATAATGAATTGGTACAAAGTGGCAAAAACGACTAAAATAGTGATATTATTGTAGTTATAATGGATTTTTTAGGATCAAAGTTAAAAATGACCAACAAGACATTGAAAAACATAAAAAATAAAGCGCTGTCATTAACAATATCAGGCGCATTGCTATGTTTCGGTGTGACAAACGCCAATGCCGGAAATCTTTATGATTACAAAGAAAAGGGCCTGATTGGCGAAACCACAACAGGACTTGTAGCCAGCACTTCAAAAAATACATCCGCCGAAGTACAGGCGTTAATCCAGAAAATTAATAATCAGCGTATCGAGAAGTATAAGTCGATAGCGGCACAACAGAACATATCCCTAAGCGTTGTCCAGAAATTGGCCGCCAAGAATATTTACAGCCAGTTACCAAGCGGACAATACTTCCAGGGTCCGGAAAACAACTGGCTTAAAAAAGACTAAGAACGCGCAGGCTATAGTTATAACTGGAAATAGTATTTCGCCA